>JAUVZV010000001.1 GCA_030602375.1 Chloroflexota bacterium
ACAACAAAGCTTAGTTTATACAGGACTTTCTTCTTATGCCAGAGGGTGACCAATAACTCATTGACGCTGAGCTAGCTTGTGATAAGCTTTAACTAAAGCCAATAAAACAAAAGAAGGAGGTGATAAGGGTTGAAAAAATTCATTAAGCGGTTTCACTATGGTGAGAAGGGCTTCACCCTGATTGAGCTTCTGGTGGTGGTTGCCATCCTCGGTGTCCTGGCTGCCGTAGCCGTCCCCAATGTCGGCAAATTCATTGGCAAGGGTAAGGCCGAGGCTTGGGCGACTGAACTGCACAACATCCAGACCTCTTCGATGGCAATGTTAGCCGACAGCACGGCCGGTACTCTGGCTCCAGTATCGGGTGTTAGTGACATGGACACGGTGCTAACTACTGATACCACGGCCTTAATACTAAGCGACTATCTGACCGGACTTAATGCTGACGGCACAGTCAAGACAGGCTGCACCTATGACTTTGCCGTAGATGGGACCGTCACTCAGACGACCCCATAGCCTTAGCTTGACGATTTGAGCCCTGCTTAAATCGTTACATTGGAAAAGCCTGCCAGCGAACTGTTTGATCAAAATTTGCTGGCAGGCTTTTCCTGTTTTTGTTTAAAGGAAAGGCAGTTTTGGTGGCTATCTTTTGAATTCAAAGTGGGGTTGGAGAAGGGGTTAATTTGCCTCGTCTTTGGGGATAAGTTTTGTTACCTCATCCCGGTCACTACAGAAGTCGTAAAGGCTTTGGCGGCTAATTACACCCTGTCGGTAAAGTCTCACCAGTGCCTGGTCTAAGAGTTGCATTCCCTGCTGAGCATGAGTGCGGATGGCATTGGGTAACTGGTGAATCTTGCCCTCCCGGATTAGGTTTTTGACCGCTGGATTTGCCAGCATAATCTCAACCGCTGCTATCCTCCCTGAGTTATCAGCCCTGGGGACAAGCGCCTGGCATAGCACACCAAGAAGCAGGGAGGCTAGCCTGGCTTGAGCTAAATGACGCTCAGGGGGAGGGAAAAGGTCGATTACTCTTTCAATAGCCTGGGGGGCACTTGGGCCATGACCGGTAGAAAGCACCAGATGTCCAGTTTCAGCTAGAGTAAGTACTGCGGCTGCTGTCTCGCCGTCCCTCATTTCTCCAACCAAAATCACATTCGGGTCCTGCCTTAACACATGCTTTAGTGCCGCAACAAAGGACAGGGTATCACTGCCAAGTTCCCGCTGGGTTATGGTGCATTTGAGATCGGGATGGACATATTCTACAGGGTCTTCGATGGTAACCACACGCCGGCTTTCAGTATTGTTGAGGTGGTTAATCATCGCTGCCAGCGTAGTAGATTTACCGCTACCAGTAGGGCCACTGACTACCACCAAACCTCGGGGTCTTGAAACCAGCTCCTTACATACCTCAGGTAATTCCAGTTCGTCAAGTGTGGGGATGGTCATTGGCAGCAGCCGGATAGCAAGACTAATCGTGCCGCGCTGCATTGCCGCATTACACCTGATTCGGCCAACCTCGGAGACGGTATAGCCAAGGTCTAACTCAAGATTATTCTGAAAGTCTTCTCTTTCCTTCGCCGAGGTTATCTGTTCAAAAGCCTGGTTTATATCCTCTGTCACAAGGGGCAGCATATCATCTGCTGGCTCAAGCAGACCATTAATACGCAAAAGCGGCGGCCTGGAGGAAACAAGGTGCAAATCAGAAGCACCCTTTTCTTTGGCTAAATAAAGGAGCGAGAAGATATCCATCAACCTTATCCTTTTGATCTTATAACTAGGGTGAAATCCATCCCTTCGTCTTCGGTCATAGCCATAGTGGCAATAATTATTTCCCGAAACCTACCGCTTTCCTTTAAGCCTCGGGCATAGGCTAGGACTTCAGCCTCACCAGGCGCCTGGCCGTATATGGTCAATATATTGCCATCGTGGTTGATTTTAGCTAGACTTATGGCGCTAGGCAGGGTACTGGTTACTGTTTCTAAATCGCGGCTAATTTTATAATCCTGACCATCAAGGCCGGAAAGCGCCGCGGTGAAGGCATCACGAGAAGCCTCTGCCTCAACCAGTTCTTGCTCTAACTGAGCAATATTCTGCACCAGTTCCCGCTTCTCAAGTTGCTTTTGTCTGACAAGCTGGTTAGTAATGTCCAGATGGCTATGCATTGCCTCAATATTGGCGGAAGCGCTTTGAACCAGCATCATCAGCGGAACAGCTAGACCAATAAAAGCGGCAGAACCGGGCAGTATTAAAACCCTAGTTAATGACAGGGGTTTGGGTCGGTAGGCAGCAGGCAGGGTGTTTAAATTTGCCACCGAGAGCCCGGTCTCTTCCCCTAATGGTAGCTCTTTTAAGGCTAAACCGATGTTGACCATAAAGTGGCTGAGGGCAAACCCCTCGGGACACTGCAGTGGTGAAGAGAGTAGTAGAACTGGATACCCAAGCTCGTCTGATAAGAGGAGGCGCAGCTCCGGCTCATTAACCAGTTCCCCGGAGACAAATATCGGGGTGCTGGGGGTAAGGGGCTTATCCTCATTATTGGAATTGTAGAATTTGATGGTTCGGTCAAGGTCTTCCTTTATCATCGGCAGCTTCTCTTGCCAGGTTAGCGCCTCTGAGGGGAAGGAGACAGTACGAACTGGATGTGGGATTCCTTCAGCCATAATTACGATGTCAAACTCAGTTGGCTGGACATCTAAAATTATGGCCGTCCTTTCCTTCACTACCCTAGCTAGGGCTAATGGTTTTAGATCCAGAAAATAAGGCCTAAGCCCTGCCTTATGCAGTGTGGTGAGCATGGCATCAGCAGTCTTACGACGCAGGGCAACCAGAAAAACCTGTGTTTTACTTCCCCACCCCGGAATCACCTGCCAGGTTAGGTAAAGTTGCTCCAGAGGTATTGGCAGTGTTCTTTTTGCCTCCTGCATTACCGCTTCAGCCAGCATCGTTTTCGGTAGCTGGGGTAAAGTAATGTGTCGGGTTAAACACAAACGACCGCTTAAGCCAACGATGACTTTTTTTGTCTTTATCTTCTGAGCCCGGAGGAGTTTTTGAATCTCGGTGGCAAGTTCTGTCTCCTTGATGATAACAGTATCCTTAACCAGGCCTGGTTCAAGTGGCAGGTAAGCCCACTTTTTAATTCGTTTATTATCGGTTAGCAGTAGTCGGATGCTACTATCATCAATATATAAGCTAACAATCTTCTTCGCCATAGTTAGTCACCCTGATAAGTATAGATAGCAAGCCCAATTGTAGCTGACGGCTTCTCATCAGCGGTTGGCTCCGAGACACTTATTTCCACCGAGTTTAAAACGGCGGTGGTAAGGTCACTGTTTAACCTAGCAATAAAGCTTATTAGACTAGTTACCTCTCCCTCAGCCCTTACTGTAAGCGGTAGAACAGAGCAAGTAATTCCGTTCAGGTCACCACTGGTCAGGCCTGTTGAAGAAAGCCTGGTAATTTCAACTTCACAGGTCTCAGCAATTTCAAATAGGGTGTCGGTGAGATTAATGCTCTCAATGGACGGAGAGAGCATAGCCTTGGCAGTTTCAAGCTGGGATAAGGTCTGGCTCAGGCGCTGCTCAAGTTCCTGCTGCTGAGAGACAAGCCCCTCAAGTTGAACCCCTTTTAACTCAAGCTTAGCTAAGGGAAGTCCCTCTCTAAGTCGGCTTTGCTCCTGAAGTTGCCCCAAACGAACTGCCCCCAGGCTGGCTAAGGCAATAATACCAATACCAACCCCCAGAATTATCCAGCCAGTTTTACTTATTTTCAAAGCTCGCATTTTATACGACCCTTACTTTGATACCTGCCACGAGAGGATATATATTGCCCCATCGGCTAACATTACATCAGCTACTATGGCGCTAATCTCAACATTCTCAGAATTTGTCGCTGTAGCCGTAATCCTATATGCAGTGCCGGTGATTTCACCAACTTCCCCAATGTCACTACTACTGGCTACTACCCAGCTATAATCACCCTCCTGGCTCTCCTGCCCGCTAATATAAAAGGTTTGGGTTTTAACCGGGTTACTCAGGGAGACATAGGGGTAAGGCGGATTCATTTCCCAGTTGAGCAGGTAAACCCCCTGAGTATCTAAGACCTCATTCGGCTCCTCAGTAGATAGGTTATCTACAAAGTATGAAGCCGAACCCGGGCTGTAACTGTAACCTATCGGAATCCTGGCTCCTATCTCTAGCAAGTGGATGACCGATTGTCCTGACTCGGGTTGCCAAGTGATAGTGATGGTATGTTTATAAGCCTGCTCCCCCGCATCCCAAACCACCTCCCCATCTACTGCCAGCCAGTCGCAGTGCACCCCAGCCTCAACAAGCTCACCGAAATACAAGGTATAGGTTCCTTCTTCTTCAGTTTGTATTGCTACCTGCATCTGGTTGATACTTTCTGTTAGCTGCTGGGGTGGTGAGATAGCATTCTGAAGGCACCACAGCGTATTTTCCACGCCAGCCTCAGCAGCATAAAGCCCA
This sequence comes from Chloroflexota bacterium, assembly GCA_030602375.1. Classification (GTDB taxonomy): domain Bacteria; phylum Chloroflexota; class Dehalococcoidia; order Dehalococcoidales; family JAUVZV01; genus JAUVZV01. Next base: position 4,482 of record JAUVZV010000001.1, read on the forward strand.
TCTACACCACTCTTAATTACTTGACCACTCCTAAGGCCAGTGGCAGCATAATTAAGACTGGGGACAATCGTAAGTCCGCCCAAAACGAGCAGGGCCAAAACTATAGGCAGGGCTTGCCCTTTCTGGCTAGCTATTATTTGCTTTAATAGTCTCAGCATGCTACTCCCTTAATTAGAGGTTGGGACGGCGCTTAACCTGGTATTCCCTGGTCTCTCTGGCTTCTCCGGAGAGAGCAGTGAGCTTTATGGCTAGCACCGGGCTCTGGTAACTCACTTTACTGGTATTATCCGGGTCATCAGGGTCATAATAAATATATCTAGCCACCAGAGTCTGCTCATTGGCCCCAGCGCTACTCCAGTGACTGCGCTTAAGTGTTCCAACCCCACCGCTTAAGTCTTCAAAAAAGTACCTAACTGAGTGATTGATATCATCATCGCCATAATGCCACTCAGTCCAGGTTAAAACTAAAAAATCTGGGGGCTCTAGGTTGTCAATAATGACACTCTCCGCCATCTGAGCATCATAGCTTAGCCAGTAGCCAGCATTTTGCACTTGGGTAACGCAAGTTATATGGTTGTTACTGCGCTCAGTCCCCTTGAGGGTCTGGAATATAGCCTGAGTAGCGGCGCTGGCTAAAAGGGCTATAACAGCCAAAGCTACTATAAGTTCAATGACGGTAAAACCTTTCTCATTTCGCTTGATCTATCTACCTTGTAACCCTCCAGTTTGATTACTTCTTTCTCACTATGTTTGACAGCAACTGTTACCTTCTGGATGCCATCATCAGGCTGGTGTAAAGGCTCAGCGGTAATTAGCACTGAGTAGTTAATATAATCGTCACCACTGGGCAATGATGCCGGGGAATACTCGGTGGTGTCGTATATATAATCAGCGTTTTTGACCCACTCTATTTGACTTCGAGCCAGGCTTTCGGCAGTAGCCTGTTCATCAGCGATAATAGTAGCCTTGGAGGTAGTAGCCAGGCCGCTGAGAAAGCTTACGGCAACAGCGCCCAGAACAGCCAGGGCAATCGCCGTTTCAATAAAGGTTACCCCTCGCTGACTCCTAAATATACTTAACACTCTTAAAACCCGTAACCGCATCACTATAATCTCCTTAAGTAGCCAATCTTCTTTCAAGCTAAGCTACCTGCCCGAAAATGGAATACATGGCTGAAATTAAGGACAAGGCAATAAGACCAATCACCATAGCTATAATCAAGGTCATCATCGGCTGAATCAGTCCGATGAGGGAGTGGGTTTTATCTTCAGCTTCAGCCTCGTAACTTTCGGCTACAGCAAGCAAGGTGGTATCAAGGGAACCGGTTTCCTCACCAACCCTGACCATCTGCACCATCATCGGCAGAAAGAGGCTGTTCTTGGCCATTGGCTGGGATAAGCCTTCACCCTTAATCATATCCTGCTGGACATCAATGAGCGCCTTAGCTATCACCATATTACGGCAGCCCTGGATGACAAGGGGCATAATCGCGGTCAGGGACAAACCAGCGCGGAATAATAGTGACAAGTTCCGGCATATGCGGGCAAGCTCATTTAAATGGTTTACTCGCCCAACTAGAGGTAGGCTAAGGGCTAATTGGTGGCAACGGTACTTGCCACCTAGGGTCTTGTTGTAAGCGAAAGCCAGACCAGCAGCAATAAGCAGCGCTAACAGGATATAAACCCCCTGGCTTTGGAGTGCACTGGCGAGGTTAATCACCAACCTGGTTATTGCTGGCAATTCAGCACCAAGCGAACTATACAGACTACCGAAGGCTGGTAAAACCCAGGTGACCAAGATGCCGATGACGGCAATAGTTACTACAGAGGCAATGACTGGATAGATAAGCGCGTTCTTGATACTTCTGGTGGCAATAATCTCTTTCTCCATATAATCAGCCATCTGCCTGAGCACCATCTCCAGCCCCCCGGTCTCTTCACCCACACTCAATGACTGGCAATGAATTGGAGAAAAGAACTCGGGGTGTTTGCGCATGGCTACAGAGAGTTGATTCCCGCCGCGAACATCGGTGATTACTTCAAGCAGAACCCCTCTTAAAGCACGGCTGGATGCCTGAGCCTGTAGTAATTCAAGAGAGGTGACAATACTTAGGCCAGATTCAAGGAGCAGGGCTAGCTGGCGGTAGAAAAGTAGTATTTCGGTTGGTTTGGGCCGAGACAGGCATCTTTTGAGTTTATCAAAACTAGCAGACTGAGCAATCGGTTTAAGGTTAATTACCTGGTAACCAGCATAGTCCAAAAGCTCAGTTACTGCCTCCTCACTTGTAACCGCTAATTTGCCTCTTATAACCTCCCCGCTCTCATTGTAGGCAACATATTGGTAAATTATTTAACTTCACCCCCATTGTTTTATCCTTTAAAAAGACTACCCTACTCTAGAGTGTAGGCATTGCGCAAGACTTCGGAAGGGGTGGTTATATCTGCCCCTACCTTAAGCATGCCATCCTTTATTAAGGGTATCATCCCCTCTTTAATTGTCTGAGAGCGTAGCTGGCTAGCTGTAGTACCAGCAAGTAGCATTGTCCTTATCTCATCGCTCATATTTAGTATTTCAAAGATTCCGGTTCTTCCCCGGTAGCCGGTTTGGGCACATGATTTGCAGCCACTACCATAGAGGAACTTACTCCGTTCCTCCCCACTATCACTTGAGTAGGCCAGCTGCTCAAGCAAAGGAACCCTAACTAGGCGGGCGCAATCAGGACAAACACAACGCACCATTCGTTGCGCCACAACACCAATTAGGGCTGAGGAGACTAAAAATGGCTCGACACCTAAATCAAGGAGACGAAAGACTACCCCTACCGCATCATTGGCATGGATCGAAGATAGTACCAGATGTCCGGTGAGAGCTGACTGGACGGCAATCTTAGCTGTTTCGGCATCACGTATCTCACCGACTAATATCACATCAGGGTCAAGGCGTAGTAGCGACCTAAGCCCGCTGGAAAAAGTAATGCCAGCCCGGGGGTTAACCTGAACCTGATTAATGTTCTTGAACCGATACTCCACCGGGTCTTCAATGGTAACAATATTTCGTCCGATGTAGTCAAGCTGGTTAACTGAAGCATAAAGGGTGGTGGTTTTACCGGCACCAGTAGGGCCACTGACTAGGATCACGCCATAAGGAACTTTGAGCATCTTTTCATATATTTCCCGACTCTGGGGGGAAAAACCTAGCTCAAGGAGGGCCAGGGTAGCCCGTGATTTATCCAAAAGCCGTAGCACCGCCATTTCACCATTGACAGTAGCCGTAGTGCCCACCCGGATATCCACCAGCCGCCCTTTGGTTTTGACTGAAAACTGACCATCCTGAGGACGGTGATGGTCAGCAATGTTCATATTAGCCAGGACTTTAATTCGAGAAATCAGTGGAGTAGCCGTCTTCAAAGGCAAGGAAAGCATATCGTGAAGGGTACCATCGATGCGGTAGCGTACTCGCAGCCCATCTTCCTGTGGTTCAAGGTGTACATCAGAGGCTCGGGCTTTGACCGCCTCATCAATGATAAGCTTCAGTGCCCGGGCTACCGGGGCATCAGTGGCAGTATCAAATTTAATCTGTGGTTCTGCTCCCTCACTGGGTACTGGAATACTGGAAACTTGCTTCTCGATTTCATCATAAGCCTTGTAATTAGAGTCAATAGCCTCTCGAATTTCCTCAACACTGGCTACTTCAGGCTCGATACGCATTTGGCTATGAGTGGCTAAAGCCTCCAGGGCAAAGATGTCTTGAGGGTTTGCCATCGCTATCCGAAGGGTACTATCATTTACTTCCAGTGGTATGACGCTATATTCCCTGGCCATTACCTCAGGGATGAGTCTTAATGCCTCAGGCTGAGGCAAATATTTTCGTAACTTGATTCGATTTTCTTCGGAAAGGGTTTTCATCGTTAGCTTTTATCCTCACAAGTCTTTATTCCCCATCTTGTGGCGTAGCCTCGAACCGGTAGCCATGAGCCCATTCTAGGCTAGCCAAGTTGGGATAACAATGACTCCTTGGTACCGGGTTGGGATAAGAAAAAAGTACTAACTAGTTTTTCGCCACCAAGGGGTGAGCGCCTCTCTTTACCAGTGAATCTTCCCTAATTTGTTACTTCGAAATGTTTACGAGATATTTATTCCTTGGGACCAGTTGTTTATGCTTTGTTTATGTGTACTATGTAACAATCAATACAATCGTCAATCACGCAACGAAGGCATAGGCTCTCACTAAAACACCCAGCTTAAGCAGCACACCTATAAGGTAAGCTCAAGGGTTTAGTTATAATTAACTAGGTATTAGGAGACAGATTTGATAGAGATAACTAAGTTAGAGAAAAGTTTGGAACCGTGGTGCGCAGAATACCTTACCACTGGTGCTGTTGCCCAGTATTGCGGGGTGACCAAGGTGACAGTACTACGGTGGATTCAGAAGGAACTGCTGGCAGCGTTTAAACTTCCTGGGGGTCACAATCGGATACATAGAGACAATTTTGATGAATTCCTAATGAAGTATGAGATACCAGTCCACAGGAGAATGGTTGAAAATCAGTGATTATCTTAATTTTAACCAAGCAAACTTTGGCAAAGTGAGGCTAGAATGCGCCGTCCTCAAATCCTTATTGTTGATGACGACCCAGTACTAATAAGATTCTTGCGAGCCAATCTGGAAGCTAGAGACTGTGAGGTACTTACGGCAATTGGTGGTGCTGAGGCGCTTAATCTGGTGGAAAGGGAACTACCTGACCTCATAATCCTGGATATCATGATGCCTGAGATGGATGGTTTTGAAATCTGCCAGAGGCTTCGTGAGTGGTCACAAATCCCGATTCTGATGCTCAGTGCCCGGGGTGAGATAAAGGACAAGGCAAGATGCCTTAACCTTGGTGCCGATGACTATATTACCAAACCGTTTGGAATAAGCGAACTACTAGCCCGGGTCAGGGCGGTGCTAAGGCGTACCGAAGCCCTCAGTACCACCGTCACCCCACCATTCTTTACCAGTGGTGACCTTGAAATTAACTTCGTGCAGAGGCGAGTAATTGTTGCCGGAAATGAGGTAAGACTAACACCCACCGAATATAACCTCCTACAGGAATTCGTCCTTAATGCGGACAAGGTTCTTACCCATACTTATCTCCTAAACAAGATTTGGGGCCCCGATTACATCCAAGAAAAGGCGTACTTGCGAGTTTTCGTCGGTCGGCTGCGGAATAAGATTGAGTCTGACCGAGTAAACCCCTCCTATATCCTCACCGTCTCTGGTGTGGGCTATCAGTTTAAAGATACGGCATAACGCCAAAATCCAGTCGCTACAGGATAATCGGACAAACTACCCTTTTTGACCCTACCCTGATACCGGTTGTTAAATCCATAATCTTGTAATTACGTTGCTACGGGTGTTATCATTCTTTGTGCTCAAGACAACAAGTGGCTGGCTGATGACCTAATAAACCTTTAATCACCTTTGGTTATTGATAAAATGTGCAAAGGCATCCTGAAACGATTTTCTTGGCTAATAGCCATTGGACTGTGCCTCCAAATCAGCCTTTTTAGTTCAGCACAAGCGGCAGAAGACCCGGTTCAGGTCAAGGAGTTAAATTTCGTTTTTCTTCATGGTGCTGGTGGACATGTCTGTACTTTGCAGCTTTTGGCTGACAGCATCATGGAGCAGCTACCAACACATATCCATGACTACGAACAAGCCAATCCAGACACTAGGATTCGGGTTGATACCTTGCAAAGGTGTTACCCCAACGATGTAGATATTGATACCTGGGCTAGTAACATCGCCCATACCATCAACAAGCATTTTAATGACAAAAAGAATCTAATCTTAATTGGGCACAGTATGGGAGGTAAGGCAGCCCTTTATACAGTAGCGCAGAATCTAGGCGATTTAGCCAGCAAGACGGTGCTGGTGGTAACCATAAATAGCCCGATTAAGAGCCTTAACAAGTATTATGTTATCGGCGGTGGCTCAGTACTGGATTACTGTCGAGCCAGGTGGCTGCTTTCAGACCGAGGGGTTTGTAATTCTGCAGTCTACTACGATAGCTCTCAAGATGGGAGCTGGGTAGGTTCAAATAAGCACTGGCTTGCTTTCACATCGGGCGAAACAGCACCACTTAGTGAGCAATTTAATGTTGGCGGGGTTGATACCCTACCCCGAAACATGGATGACAGTGCCATTCCACTCTCAGCTCAATATTCTGATGGGGCTGATGTAATCTACTATGGTGAGCATGGTCATAGCGATTTTGAAGTCTCAGATGAGATAGCCGGATTCATTGCCGACCAAACCCTCCGTTACCTTTTTGGTGGGCAAATAGAATGCTCCGTCTTGGCGAGAAGTGGTGTTTTTGAACATAAAGCTGATTGGCTACTGGGAACAGATTACTGGGAGGATATTGTCGGTGAAGTTCTTGCCAGTAGTGACAGGCTGTGGCATATAAATCAGTCCCGCACCAGGTGGCAAGAGTGGCAGGACGTGGTTGGGGAGTGCCCCGCTGAGGGCAAGCGTAGTAGCTACCAGGTTAGTCCAGTGAGATTATTCCCTTTTTTCACTGGCATCAAGGAATGGCACTGGTTGAGTCCGGATAACCCTGAAGATCATCGGCTATATTTACGCACCAGAGCTGCCCCTGGGAGTTACCTGGAGGTCGAGTGGAGTGTTTATCGGCGGGGGCTACTGCCCGAGGGGATTAAGCGCGACCACTATGAAGTTGAAATAGTCACTGGCACACCACTCACCAAAATTGAACGAGTGTCATGGGCAACTGATGACCCTCGTGACTTGAGGTTGCGAATATGGTCGGAAGCAGAAAGCCCATTCCGGTGGTTTAAGGCTGAGTGGAGAGCCTACTCTAAAGAAAGCCGACAGAGAAAAGTCATTGACGAAATTCCTGGGCAACCAAATTGATTACATCCTGAGTTTGGTTCGAGTCTTGACCAGATAATTTAAGCTATCCCGGGTTACAATACCAATTACCTTATCTTTTTCCAAGACTGGTATCTGGCTTATTCCCAACTCATCCATTTGCTCAAGCAGGCTTGCTGCCGACTTTTGAGGATGAGCCGTCTTAAGCTCGCTCCGGGGTGTCATAACTTTACCGATGCGGGTGGAGTCCCAGCGCTCTTTAGGTATTTTCTTTATATCGCGCATCGTCACCATCCCTTGTAGTCCAACCTCCTCAACTACAATAAAATAGCGCCGTCCCGTAACTAGAACGTAATCCCGAACCAACTGACCAAGGCTAAGTTGCGGGTTGATAAGAGGACCTTCCCCAGTCATGATATCCCGAGCTGTAATACCTTGAAGGACTTCACGCGGCACTGCCTGACGACGACTCTGTGCTGCTGCACTCTGTAAAACCCACCCCATAAATGCCAATAGTAGTCCGACAAACCACTGGTGTGCCAAAATCAGCACCAGAATACCGCCAACAATGAAGAGTAAACCAATACCCCGTCCAGACCAACATACAGTACGTGTTGCCCGGTCATAATTGCCAGTCGCCCTCCACAGGATGGTTCGCAAGATTCTGCCTCCGTCCAGAGGAAAACCGGGGATAAAGTGGAACAAGAAGAGCATAAAATTAATAAAAGCAAGCCACTGCAGGAGTCCGGCGATGATAATACTGCCAGCACCTGCCAGTATCAGATGAACTCCGGAAAACACCCCGGCTATTATCAGGGTGGACAAAAGTCCAGTCACCGCCATCAGAAGCTCAAGGATAGGGAAGGTTGCCTCTCTAGCTATCTGAGATACCCCACCAAAGACAAATAAAGTCAGGCTCCTCAACGGGACACCTTTACTGAGCGCCACAAAACTAACCACCAGTTCACGAATACCTACCGAGGCGAAAAAAAGTAAGCTGGCGGCTATGCCAAGAACTATCCTTTGCCATAACGGATAAGCCTCGGGAAACTGGGTCACTATAGTGGCGGTTATTAAGAGTAAAGCAACCAACCAGGTATAATGCAGTTTTAGGCGGATACCAAAAATCCGACCCAGATTAGCGGCAGTTCCCATTTTCACTTCCATAATAGTATGACCTAACACAGTATTGTGCATTTTGAGTAGGTAGCTCGTTTTTGTCAAGCTCGTTCAATGTCATAACGCATAGAATCCTCAGCTTGTTGATTCTTGGCTAATAAGGCTGTAGAATTTATTCGGTCTACTTTTTCTATTTACTTCATCACCTTAATCTGACCTCTTGCCCAATTGCCGAGAGTCAGATGGAGTTTTTCCGATAGAAAGGCAAATTCATAAATGCATAGTGATAGCAAACCGAAATTCTTCTACGGCTATATTGTGGTTGCCGCGGCCTGTCTCATTCTGACAATAACCCAGGGCACCTACTATAGTTTCGGGGTGTTTTTTAAGCCACTGTCAGCAGATTTTGGCTGGACAAGGGCGATGACTGCAGGAGCCTTCTCGCTTTGTGTAGTCCTGCATGGCTTTCTCTTTATCTTCACCGGCAGACTCAATGATACCATTGGTCCCAGGTTTGTACTTACAATCTGTGGCACCTTTTTAGGTTTAGGCTATATATTGATGTCCCAGATTAACGTCCTCTGGCAGCTATACTTATTTTATGGGGTAATAGTAGCCATTGGCATGAGCGGTGGCTATATACCCATGTTATCTACAACAACAAGGTGGTTTGTCAAGAGAAGAGGGTTAATGACCGGTATTGTTGCCTCCGGCACCGGATTTGGCACATTATTTGTGCCCCTGATTGCCAATTGGCTTATTACTACCTATGATTGGCGCTCCTCGTATCTAGTTGTCGGTATTGGTGCCATAATAGTGATTGTACTGGCAGCTCAGTTTCTGCGGCGTGACCCAAGCCAGGTAGGGCAGTTGCCTTACGGGCAGGGGGAGGTAAAGGATGAGAATACAGATCCAAGACCCCGAGGTTTGACCCTTAGGCAGGCGCTTGGAACCAGGCAGTTCTGGATGTTTACTTTAGCCATGGCTTGTTTCGGTGCCTGTCTATTTGTCATCATGGTGCATGTTGTACCGCATGCCACTGACCTTGGTATCTCACCAGCCAAAGCAGCCAATATCCTGGCTATCATTGGTGCTAGTGGAATTATTGGCAGGATAGGCATGGGTGCTTTGGCTGATAGGATTAGTAATAAGCGGGCTTTTGCAATTTGTTTTGTTTTAGTGGCAATTACCCTAATTCTGCTGATGGTGGCTAAAGAGCTGTGGCTATTTTACCTTTTTGCTACTGTCTTTGGTTTCGCCTATGGGGGTTACGCAACAGTGATGGCGCCGCTGGTAGCTGACCTGTTTGGACTTCGTTCCCATGGTGTAATCCTGGGCAGTGGTACCTTCGGGGCTACTGCAGGTGGGGCTATTGGACCAGTCGCCGCCGGTCGTATCTTTGATGTAACCGGTAGCTACCAGCTAGCCTTCATTATCTGCATTATACTCAGTGCCATCGGTTTAGTGGCAGTATCACTCTTAAAGCTTGGTAGGGGAAAGTCTGGATAGACGCTGGGCAATTGACAGCAGAGTCTTGGCTTATCCAGTCCCGGTAGTTACACTATTACGTCAACACCTGGTTCCCGGGAAGGGCAATCCAGTCGCTCACAATACCAGCAAGGGCGGCGTGCTTTTGGCACTGGTACCCCACTACCCATTCCAACTACAAACGATACCGATTTACGCGGCACCATCAACAAATGCTCATTTAGGCTAACCCCAATCTTATCTGCAGGGAGCAGGCTAAAGAGCACCTTCTGATCATTGATATCCCAGTCTACTGAGCCAGGACTGAAACGTGGCCCGGCGACCATACCCCATTCCTGGGCTCGCTGGCAAGTCATGGTATCAATCTGCCTAGAGATACTTCCGACTGCCACGCTAGCTACGGTGTCGAGTATTAAGGCAGCAGCCGGGTCTCCTTGAGCAAAAAGCTCACTGACGCGCTCTTCAAGCTTTGAACCAATGGTGCATATGGCTAGTGCTACTCGTTCCAGCCCCTGCCAATCCTGCCCGGCATGAGGATTATCTAGAACAGCACCAGTGGCTAAAACCACCTTACCCTCTTCAGTAAGGTGTGCCAACATTTCATCGTACACTGCCTGCGGCTCTACCAGATTATAGCCCTCCTCAATAGCTTGAGAGACAAGCTTAATTACGTGTGCTGAGGCAGCGGTACCGTGAGTGCCCAAGCCGTGGCGATGAAGCACGTCATCCTCCAATATCCTGACCCTGATATCCCTGAATATCTCCATCTCGCTGCTATTATAGCACACGAGTTCCTCTTCTACGCTGCCTACATCATTGGTGAATATCTCCGGTCATACTTCAATTGTTCCACCCATAGTGGGAAGAATGACCTTTATCTCGCTCTTGCTCAAGTGGTCAATGTAGAAACCGGGGTATTCACTATGTATCGGGATGAGGAGCTCAGGCTTTATCTGGCGAGCAATCTGAAGCAGGTCTGGGGCAGAGGCATGACCCGAGGCGTGTAAGCCCTTCTCACCATCAGGTATTTGCCACCTGCCGTTACTTTCTACCGGAAGTCCAAGACCCTCAAGGTTAAAGTGTTTAAGCCATTGGTGCAGGCGACGAAAGTCAATCTCCCGCTCCTCATCATGAGGTTCACTGGAACTATAGACATAGAGGCTTCCTGGCTTTGGGCGAAGGCTCGGCAGTTCATTTAAGTCATAAAAGCTAAAGCAAAGGATGAACTCATCCTGTGCCGAGCTTACATCATCGGCTAAGACAATCTTGCTATCGTATTCCTGACAGATATTTCGCAGCCACAAACTAGGATTCTTGCTGGCGATAGTATCCTGGTAGATAGCAAGACTAGGCTCCTTAGCAATGTCGGGGATTTCTGGCTCCAGAAGACGCATCGTCTTTAAGAAGTAGGCATCCTTGGGCAGTATCGCCAGTTTTCTGCCGCTATCCCTGGCAATTTGAAGAAAGGTAAGAAGACGGTCTACATCCCGGGGAGAGAAATCAGCAATGACCAAACGTTTTGAACTCGTGATAGCCTTTAACCCGTTTTTGTATACCTCGTCTTCGGCAACATCCGTCTCACGCTGCACATTAGTGCCTTCTAGGATAAGCGCCTTAGGAGTAAGTGCTCTTGCTTCCTCAATGAACCTGGCGGTAAGTTCAGCACGTTTGCCATGCCGCCGCAAATCCCCGCTGTAGATTACCCACCCCGAGCTGGTTTCAATCCCCCAAGCGCAGGCACCAGGAATGGAGTGGTCCACAGGAAAGCAGCGTAAATTAAAGCTAAAGTCATCGTGAGCGGAGAGGGGAGATGAGATGAGCTCTTTCTGCCGGGGGGTTTTCTCCCAGAAGCCCCACTCCCAAAACTTAGTTGCCTCTGGACTCAGGGCTTGCGGTTTTACATCAGCAAGGCAGAATTGCCGCTGCGTTTTGGCGCTACTCTCACTAAGGCAGGCTATCTGCTTCCAACCGCTCGGGCACTGGCGTATCGTCGGGCTAAAATAGCATACCTGCTGGTCGAAATCAGACTTCCCTGAGTCCTGCATTGCCTTAGCAATAAATGCCGTCGCCGCAGTGGTGTATACTGGAATATCCTCTCTCAGAAAGGATATGTACCCCGAATGGTCAAGATGGGCATGGGAGAGGAGTACCCCGTCCAGCCGCTCAAGCTGGCGGTAAAGCCAATTATTGCGAAACTGCTGCCAGAGGTCCTGACTCCCCAGGTCATCACGATAAATTCCCTCTAGTGGTGGTAGTAAGCCCATCACCAAGGGGTCAAGTAACCCGGCACCGCTACGAGGTTTTAGGTATTCTTCATAGAACAGCTTGTGTCTTTTATAGGGAAAGCCAAAGTCAAGAAACAGCCGCCGTTCTTTATCCTCTAGCAGTATCTTGTTGCCGCCAATTTCATTGATACCGCCGTAGAATGTCAATCGTACCATCAACTTTCCTTATCTGGTTTGGCTACTAATCAGGTGCTCAAGATGAATGCCTCTCTACATTACTCTAATGATAAGCCTCTAGAGTTAATACAGCAAGCCCTGATGTCAAAGCCAGCGGGAAGTGCCATGAGCTGGATTTAAAAGGCTCTTGGGGTATTGACAAGGGCTTTAAAAGCTGCTATCGATGAGATTTTTGTTATTAATGATAATTAAAATCAGGGTAGTATCTGAAATAGCAGAATTTTAGTATAATTGAAGGTAGATACGGCGACTCCAGCAAGAACCGATTAGGAGATACTATCATGAAGGAACTGAAAATACTGTGCTGGAATGTTAACGGTGTCAGAGCGGTAGGTAGAAAGGGCTTCCTCCAGTGGCTAGACGAAGCCTCCCCAGATATTATTTGCCTTCAGGAGACAAAAGCACGCCCTGAGCAGCTTGAATGTGAGCTAAAAGAGCCCCCAGGTTATTCTGCCTACTGGAACTACCCGGAAGAGGCAAGGGGCTACAGCGGGGTGGCTACCTTGACCAGGGAAAAACCGCTACGGGTCGAGAATGGTTTTGGCATTCCAAAATTCGACCAAGAAGGGAGAACCATAATTACCCAATACCCCCAGTTCACGCTACTAAATGTGTATTTCCCCAACGGGAAGAAGGACGAGATACGCCTAAAATACAAGATGGATTTTTACGATGCCTTCCTTAAATCGGTTGACCAGCTTCAAGGTAGGGGTGAAAAACTAATTGTCTGCGGCGATTTTAATACTGCGCATAAAGAAATAGACCTGGCTAGACCCAAGGAGAATGAAAACGTCTCCGGGTTTCTGCCAATGGAAAGGGAATGGATGGATGAGTTTGTTGCCCATGGTTTTATGGATGCCTTCCGCTACTTCAGTAAGGAACCAAATCAGTATACCTGGTGGGATTTGAAATCAAGGGCAAGAGAAAGAAACGTCGGCTGGAGACTTGATTACTTTTTCATCACCGAAAACCTAATGAAATCAGTCTCCAAGGCATTCATCATGTCTGAGGTGATGGGTTCCGACCATTGCCCGGTTGGAGTCATCTTGAAAATAGCCTAACCACTCCTAAAAACATAAATAGACACCGGACAGGCCAATTGGTTTATCTTGCACCCCTGGATGATAAACATACCAGCCGCTACATTGAGCTTTCGGATGACCCGGAGCAAATGAGATAGGAGGCTTAAGCAATGAAAATTGATTTTGATAACCTTCCCCGCCGTGAGTGTTACCAGCTAATGACTGGTATAATTTTACCCCGACCTATTGCCTGGGTTTCAACCGTGGGTGAAGATGGCATATTCAATCTGGCCCCCTTTAGCTTCTTCACTGGCATCACCTCTAAACCACCAATCCTCTGCCTATCAATTGGGTCAAGACGGGGGCGGCAAAAAGACACCCTGAGAAACATTGAATCTACCAAGGATTTTGTGGTCAATGTGGTAGATGAAACCTTAGCCGAAAGAATGAATCAGACCTCGGCAGAATACCCGAGCTACGTCAGTGAGTTTAAGGAGACAGGTCTAACACCCCTGCCCAGTGACAAGGTCAGGTCGCCGAGGGTAGCTGAGTCACCAATAAATATGGAGTGCCAGCTTCTGAAAATCCTTGAATTTGGTGAAAACCCCAACACTACCAGCCTAATTATTGGGCAAATAGTAAGAGCCCATGTAAAAGATGCACTCTTACGGGACGGCACCATTGATATATCCAAGCTTAAGGCTATTGGACGGCTGGGGGATGACCTCTATTGCCGTACACAAGATATGTTTGAAATGAAAAGGCCAGGGTCTCCCTAACCATCTATTTAGAACCACCTGGTCTCATTGACAAAGTTAGCGGTGATAAGATAGATTATCCTTCTAGTTAAGAGAAACGAAATGATAAAACTGCTCTCTGGAAATGAAGCCCTAGCCTGGGGTGCCTACCATGCTGGTGTCAGGGTAGGTGCTGCCTATCCCGGAACCCCAAGCACCGAGATACTTGAGACCCTGTCTTCTTTTGATGATATCTACACCGAATGGTCAACAAACGAAAAGGTAGCCATGGAGGTGGCACTGGGGGCAGCCTACAGCGGGGTCCGTTCACTGGTATCAATGAAGCAGGTGGGACTTAACGTTGCCAGCGACCCTTTTATGGCTGCCTCAATAACCGGGATCAATGCCGGAATGGTCGTAATCTCAGCCGATGACCCAGGAATACACAGTTCCCAGAATGAGCAGGACAATCGCCACTATGCCAAACTTGCCAAAGTAGCAATGCTGGAGCCAAGCGATAGTCAGGAAGCCTATGAATTTGTTGCCTGTGCCTTTGATTTAAGCGAACAATTTGATACCCCAGTGCTGGTGCGCACCACAACCCGTATTTCCCACGCCAAGTCACCAGTAAAATTAAATCGCCGCCGACCAAAACCGGTAACAGGGCTGGGTTTTAAACATGAGGCAGGGAAATATGTTATGCTACCGGTTCATGCCCGAATAAGACACCCACTCATTGAGGAGCGTTTAGTCAAGCTTAAATCTTATGCCGAGACCTCCCCCTTAAATCAGGTGTTTTGGGGTGAGCGCCGTCTTGGCATAATTACCAGCGGCGTTGCCTACCAGTATGCCAGAGAGGTCTTTCCAAGGGCTTCCTTTCTCAAGCTGGGTATGAGCTACCCTATACCCAAAAATTTAATCCATGACTTCTCTTCTCAAGTAGACAAGCTGATAGTTATCGAAGAACTCGACCCCTTCCTTGAGGAGAATATTCAGGCGATGGGGATTGAGGTTGCCGGGAAGGAATTTATTCCCAGAGCAGGTGAGCTAAATCCAAGTATTATCGAGGCAGCAAGTCAGTGTGCCGGGTTACTGGAGAAAACTTCACCTCAGCCAAAGCTAGAGATAACATCAGAGTTACCCAAGCGCCCTCCCCTCCTCTGTCCGGGTTGCCCACATACCGGCCTGTTCTTTATCTTAAGCAGCCTCGGGCAGCGCTCCAAATTACCGGGCGCCAAAGACAAAACATTAAGGGAACCAAAGTTAGTCATCACCGGTGATATTGGCTGCTACACGCTAGGCGCCCTCCCCCCACATAGTGCCATGGATACCACCGCCTGCATGGGCGCCAGCATCGGTCAAGCCTTAGGCATAGAGAAGGCTGGCGTCAGAGATAAGGTGGTTGCCGTTATCGGTGACTCGACATTTTTGCACGCCGGCATCACTGGCCTGGTGAACGCCGTCTACAACCAGGGGCAAATAACACTCATCATCCTTGATAACGGCACCACCGCTATGACCGGCCATCAGGATCACCCCGGCACCGGTATTTCAGCACGGGGTAAAAAGACTAAAGCAGTGGAGCTAGAAAGTCTGGTCCGGGGCATTGGCGTTAGCGATGTCAAGGTAGTTGATGCCTTCAATCTGAAGGCATTAAGGACCAGTTTAAGGAGTGCCCTAGAAAGCTCCGAGCTTTCCGTCATCATCGTCAGAGGTGACTGCCCGATTCATGTCCGTAAACGCTCTGAGCCTAGAGTCATCAATACTGATAAGTGCAACCAGTGCGGCATTTGCCTGCTACTTGGCTGTCCCGCCATTCAAAACGATAATGGGCATCTTCTCGTCAACCCAATGCTATGCACCGGACAAAGCTGCACTATTTGCCAGCAGCTCTGTCCCCAGCAGGCAATAGGCCCACAGTCCAAGATTATGGATAGGGTATTAAAGTGAAGAAGCTAGACTTGCTGATGACCGGGGTAGGAGGTCAGGGGATTATCCTAGCCAGTAACATACTGGGTGAGGCTGCCTTAGCCGTTGGCTACGATGTCAAGAAAACGGATACGCTTGGTATGGCACAGCGGGGCGGTAGTGTCATCAGCCATGTTCGAATAGCCCGAAAAGTGTACTCCCCATTAATCAAGGAAGGTGAGGCTGACATACTACTCGCTTTTGAGAAGCTGGAAGCAGCCAGGTGGAGTTACTTCCTTAAGCCGGGAGGGATAGCCATCGTCAATAATCTGTCACAACCGCCGCTATCAGTCAACTTGGGAAATGAACGCTACCCCAGTGATGAAGAGATAACCAAAATCCTGAAGCAGGGTACCGACCGCATCTATTTTGTCAATGGCTCAAGCTGTGCCACCAAGCTAGGTGACATAAGAACGCTTAATATGTTTATGTTAGGTTGTGTGTCACTTTTCATGCCGCTAAAGGTTTCTATCTGGAAGGATAGCACCGCTCAGCACCTGCCACCAAATATCCAAAAAATCAACACTATCGCCTTCAAGCTAGGCAGAAAGGAAATCCGAAGTGTCCATCTCAGAAAAGGTTCGCCAACTCCTAGCCGAACAGTCGTGGATTAGGAGGATGTTTGAGGAGGGCGCTGCCCTCAAAAAGAAGTATGGTAAGGAGAACGTCTTCGACCTTTCCCTGGGCAATCCGGTGATGGAACCCCCAGCTGAGTTTACCCGGGAGCTGAAGAAACTGGCAGAGCATCCCTTACCCGGCATGCACCGATATATGGAAAATGCCGGTTATCTTGAGACGAGAGAGGCAGTTGCCGCCCAGCTTAGGCTTGAGACCGGTATCAAATTCACTTCAAGCGAAATTGTCATGACCTGTGGTGCTGCCGCAGCCTTAAATGTAGTTTTAAAGACGATACTCAACCAAGGGGACGAGGTTGTTATCTTTGCTCCTTACTTTGTGGAGTACCTGAACTATATTGATAACCACAATGGGAGGAGTGTAGTTTTGCCCACGGATGATAATTTTGTACCCCAGCTGGATGCCCTTGAGGCTGCCATCACAGTGAAGACCAAAGCCATAATTTTAAACTCTCCCAATAACCCCACTGGCGTTATTTACAGTAAGGACTTCTTGCACCAGCTGGGGGAGCTTTTACGCCAAAAAGAAGCCGAGTACGGTACGCAGATTTTTCTCTTAAGTGATGAGGCATATCGCAAGATTATCTACGATGGGATTAAATATCCCTTCGCTTCGCACCACCACACCCAAACTATCATCGCCACCTCTCACTCCAAAGACCTGGCACTACCCGGCGAAAGAATTGGCTACATCGCCGTACACCCTGACATAAACCATAAAAGGGAACTGGTTGATGGGCTTGCCTACTGCAACCGGACGCTGGGATTTGTCAACGCCCCGGCTTTGATGCAACACCTAATGCGCCACCTACAGCAGGTGACCGTTTCCGTTACTGAATATCAGCAGAAGAGGGATTTCTTATATCACCATCTTATCAATATGGGCTATGAGGTGATAAAGCCGCAGGGGGCTTTCTACCTGTTCCCAAAGTCGCCACTAGAAGATGATGTTACTTTGGTCAAAGAACTGCAAAACTCTATGGTGCTGACGGTACCCGGCAGCGGCTTCGGGACACCGGGGTATTTCAGGATAGCCTACTGTGTTGATGATAAAACCCTTGAAGGTTGCCTCACTGGTTTTAGAAGGGTTGCCCAGAAATTCAATCTAACTTAAGGATATATTAGATGCCAGATGCAGAAGGCGGAAAAGCCGATAACCTTGCCGAACTAAAAGCTAAAGAGAAGGTGGAACCCATTGCCTCCTTCCTCAAAATGAGGTTAGTTGAGCTATCCCCGGGCTACGCCAAGGTGGTAATGAAGCTAACCCCAGAACACCAGAACTTCAATGGTCTCATCTTCGGCGGTATCATCATGGCACTGGCTGACCAGGCATTTGCCTACGCCTCAAATTCTTTAGCCTACCCCAGCTTTGCCTCCCAGTTTAATATCCATTTCCTTAATGCCGCCAAGGTAGATGATGAGCTTGTCGCCGAGTGCCGGGTAGTCAAAAGTGGTAAAAGGGTTGGTCTATCAGAGATAACGGTCTTAAATCAAGAGGGCAAGCTCATCGCCAAAGCCACAGGGACCACCATACCCGTGGCTGAGAAGTAGGCAAGACTGCCCTCGTGTATTGACAGAACCATCTTGTTATGTTAGACTGTGCCCTGTTAATCAGAGACTTGTTTAGAAAGCTAAGAGATGCATATTTATAACACCTTCCAAAGAGTGGAGAAAACTGACTTCATCTTTACCAGGCGCACCAGGGTGCGCTTGGGGGGTCTTGTTTAAGATGCATCGCAGCTAAAAATATTTAGAAAATAATTGATTTCTCTAGAGTACTTCCCAAGCGGGAGGTACTCTTGTTTTAAGGGAGGATTTCCCATAAATGGCTGAATATAAATGAGCTAAAGAAGAGGGTGACGGTAATGGATAAGTACGAGACTATCCCCAAGCTCATCAGGCACAACCATGAAAAATGGAGCCAGCGCACCGCCATGTGCATGAAGAAATTCGGCATCTGGCAGCGCTATAGCTGGCAGGACTGTTATGAAAATGTAAAATACTTTTCACTAGGTCTAATGAGCCTTGGTCTTAAAGCGGGGGATGTAGTCTGTATTATCGGAGACAATGAACCCGAATGGTTCTGGGGGGAGTTCGCCGTCCAGGCAGCCAAGGGCATTACTACCGGCATTTTCGTTGACTCTATCCCGTCTGAGGTGAAATACATTGCTGCTCACTCTGATGCCAAATTTGCCATAGTTAATGACCAGGAGCAGACCGATAAGTTCCTTGAAATCAAGGATGAGCTACCCCAACTCAAGAAGGTAATTTACTGGGACCCCAAGGGACTGCGAAACTACGATGACCCAATTCTGATAAGTTTTGCTGAGGTAACTGCACTGGGGAGAGAATTTGAGAAAAAACACCCCGGTCTATTTGAGCAGAATGTAGAGCAGGGTAAGGGGGATGACACTGCCTTTATTTACTATACTTCAGGGACTACCGGCCTACCCAAAGGAGCAATGATTACCCAGCGCGCCCTGATAAATACCGCCCGATGCTTTATTGACCGCTATCCACTTAATGAAAAGGATGATTTGATTTCCAACTTCCCGGCAGCATGGGTGGGGGATAGCTTTTTTGCTACCATCCCCCATTTGCTTACCGGGGCAAGGCTGAACTTCCCTGAAGAGCCGGAAACCATCGCCGAGGATACCCGTGAGGTTGGCCCCAACTTTGTCATCTATGGTCCCCGACAGTGGGAAGGACTGGTTAGCGAGATTCAGATTAAAATGATTGATGCCCACCCCCTAAAACGCTTCATCTATAACCTTTTCCTGCCAGTCGGCCATAAAATTGCCGATTTAAGCTTTCAAGGTAAAAAACCCAGCCTGCTTTGGCGGGCGCTCCACGCCATAGCCCATGTACTCCTATTTAGACCACTTAAAGACCGGCTAGGCTTGAGTAAAGTCAGGTTTGCTGTCACCGGAAGTTCGGTCTTAAGTCTGGACACCTTCCGACTAATCCACGCTATCGGTGTTGAACTGAGGCAGAACTATGGCAGTACCGAAGCTGGATTTATCTCTTCTCACGGCAAGGGGGAAATTCAATTTGAAAGTGTGGGTCGGCCGGCACTCGGTACTGAGGTCAGGATAGCTGACAGCGGAGAACTTCTGGTCAGAAGTGACTGTATGTTTAATGGATACCATAAAGACCCCGAAAAAACCGCGGCTACTTTAATTGATGGTTGGTGCCACACCGGGGACGCTGTCCACATTAACCAGGATGGACACCTGATATTCCTTGACCGCTTAGAACATATGACTGAGCTAAGTGAAGGGGTCAAGTATGCCCCACAGTATATCGAGGGCAGGCTCAGGTTCAGCCCCTACATCAAGGATGCCATGGTCATCGGGGGTAAGGGTAAAGAATTTGTCTCCGCCATAATCAATATTGATTTTGGTATGGTAGGCAAGTGGGCCGAAAGAAATCACATCCCCTATACTACCTATGTTGACCTATCACAAAAACAAGAGGTCGCCGATTTAGTGCAGAAGGACTTGCTACGGGTAAACGGCTACCTTCCTGAGCCAGCCAGGGTAAAGAAATTTGTCCTGCTGCATAAGGAGTTTGACCCTGATGAAGCCGAGCTTACCCGAACCAGAAAGCTACGCCGGGACTTTATGGAAAAGCGCTATCAGGATTTGATTGATGCCATCTACCACCATGGGAAGAAGATAACCGTCAGTGCCCCGGTAACCTACCGAGACGGGAGAAAGGGAACGGTAAGCACTGCCATCAAGGTGAGGAGTATCTAGAAAGAGGAATACTTAAGCGTGGCTGAGTTACTTCAATACTTGATTACCGGTCTAGCAGTGGGAATGGTCTATTCCCTAATTGGCCTGGGTTTTGTTGTCGTCTGGAAATCCAGCGGTGTCGCCAATCTGGCTCTGGGGGCAATAGTACTAATTTCATCCTGGTTTACCTACGGGATGCTGGTTCAGGCCGGGTTACCCCTCTGGCTCGGTTTCCCCTTGGTTATCCTCTTTGCTCTGGTTCTGGGGTGGGTAATTGAGAGATTTGCCCTGCGTCCTCTCATCGCTCAGCCTATTCTATCTCTAATCACGGTAACACTGGGATTAGCCTACTTTATTGAAGGACTGGTAAATTTCATCTGGCCCTGGAGTGTTGATGCCCTGCCACGCCTCTTTCCGACTGAGCCGATCCGCATCGGCCTGGCGGTGGTCTCTCAAGAATATATCTGGGTGGCGAGTATCTCTCTGGTTATGTTTGGTCTTTTAACCCTCTTCTTCCGCTACCATAAGATGGGTATTGCCATGAGGGCAACTGCTGATGACCAGCTAGCGGTGCAAGCCTGTGGTATTCCAGTGACCAAGATTTTCTCCATGTCGTGGATGTTTGCCTGTGTCGTCGCCGCGGTTGGCGGTATTCTAATCTCCAGCATTGGTGGCATTACTTATGGTTTGGTTGAAACCGGGCTTAAGTCCTTCTCAGTGGTGATCCTTGGCGGACTCGATTCATTCATTGGCGCTATTATTGCCGGACCAATAATCGGGCTGGCTGAGAGCCTTGGTGGCGGCTATCTTAGCCCTTATATCTGGGCCGGGGTTAAGGATATTATCCCCTTCATCATTATTATCATCGTCATTATTATCAGGCCCTACGGCCTATTTGGAGAGGAACGCATCGAGAGGATATAGCCAAATGAGTTTACCGACTGGAACCCGCGATTATACCTACGCTGAAGATATGGCTATTATTCGAACCAAGACCCAGTGGGCACTGTTTACTGGCTTTTTGATTTTCCTCTTTACTACCCCGCTTTACTTGGGTAATTACTGGCTGGGGGTAGCTAATTTAATCGGCATTACCATTATTGCTGCCACCGGCCTAAACATCCTGGTCGGATACTGCGGGCAATTATCTATTGGTCACGCTGGTTTCATTGCCGTGGGTGCTTACACCGCCGCCATTCTGACCAACCGGCTGGAGCTTCCCTTCCTGGTAGGGTTAATCTGTGCCGGGCTTACCGCTGGCGCAATCGGGCTTATCTTCGGCATCCCTTCAGTCAGGGTCAAGGGCTTTTATCTGGCAATCACCACCATCGCCGCCCAGTTTATCATTATCTGGGTCATCAACCACTGGCAAGTTACTGGCGGCTTTGTTGGTATCAAGGTGCCCTATGCCTCCATTGGCGGTTTTGTCTTCCGCACTGAGGCCAGCCAATTCTATCTCATCATGACCATCGTGGTGCTCTGTATCTTCTTTGCCAAGAATTTAGCCAGGACAAAAGTGGGTAGAGCCTTTATTGCCATAAGGGATAATGACCTCGCCGCCCAGGTAATGGGAATCAATCTCTTCCGCTACAAGCTGCTTGCCTTCTTTATTGGCTGTTTTCTGGCTGGAATCGCCGGTTCACTACTCGCTCACTGGATTGGTTTTCTAAATGCTGAGCAATTTAGCCTGACGGAGTCAATTCTTTATATCGGAATGATAATCATTGGCGGCTTGGGTACTACCCTGGGCCCTATTCTTGGGGTGACCTTTCTCCGCCTTCTCCAGCAGGTGTTAACCATGGAGGTTGTTCCTTTCCTGGAGAGCACCGTAGCCTTACCCGCCGGATTTGCTAGTGGTGTAACCCCGATGCTATTCGGTCTGGTAATCATTCTCTTCCTGATACTTGAGCCGAGAGGGCTTGCCCACCGCTGGACGCTGTTTAAGTCATCTTACCGGCTTTGGCCATTCTCATATTAATAAAGGGGGTATAGACTAATGTAGTACTTTTATTAAGGTTTCTAGACAATTAAACTCTTAAAAGGGGGTTAGATGAAAAGTAAAAGATTATTGCTAGTAGCTGGGGGTATCCTTCTGGCAGTGGTAGTGGCAGTGCTACCCTTGCTAGGTGCCTGTGCCCCTGGAGAAAAGACTCTAAAGATAGGTATCACCACCCCAACAACTGGGCCTGCTGCTGAGAAGGGAAGCCCGATGGGACACGCCAACCTTGATTGTGTTGAATACATTAACGCCGAACTAGGTGGCGTCGGGGGATATCCTGTTGAGGTAGTGTGGCTGGATAATGCCTATGATGCTGCCAAAGGAGTCACCGCCGTCAAGAAACTTATGGATGAGGGCTGTTTGATGTTCGGCACTGCTTCATCTAAAATAATGTCAGCAGTCATGGAGACTGCTAACCGGGCTGAGTTTCCTGGCATAGCCTGCTTTACTTCGCCTGTATTATACCACCCACCACAGCACATTTACGGTCAGTTGCCTGACTATGGTGACGATGCTTTAGCCTTTGCTAACTTCTACATGGAGAACATCTGGAAGGGGTCAGGCAAACCCAAATTCGCCCTGCACCTCTTAAACAACCCCACCGGTTCCGGGGCTCGGGATGCCTTTCGGGCTAAGGCTGAGGAACTGGGCATTGAGATTATTGCCACCGAGGAGCATACCCCGACCACTATATCCGAGATGTCGTCCCTGACCCGAATTAAGGCTCTAAACCCGGATGTTTTGTTCATCTCCAGCACGCCGGCGCCAACTGCTGTCATCATCAAAAATGCTTACGCCCTGGGTATGTACCCGGGAATAACCATCGGCTGTGCCCATGCCAGCTTCACCAAGGCGCTGATTGACATCGCCGGTGCCGACATTGTTGAGGGCGTTTATGGTACATTTCCTACAGTAATGTGGGGAGAGGATGTGCCCGCTATGGCCAAGATGACGGAATACTGCCAGAGGCTGCACCCCAAAGACTACGGCAACATGGACTATATCACCTCGTGGGCACAAACTCTGGTCATGGCCGAGATTCTAAAATTGGCATTGGAGAATGTCGGTTATGATGTACTGGCTAAGGGTGATGTAGAATCCTGGCGAGCTATTGAGACCCAGGGCTTCCAGAAGCTGAAGGACTTTGATGCTGGTGGGCTTCACGGTACGGTAACCTATACCCCGGGGGACAACCGGTTAACCACGTATAATAGAATCTATCAGATAGTAAATGGTGAAATCACCAACCCCA
Organism: Chloroflexota bacterium; assembly: GCA_030602375.1. Taxonomy (GTDB): domain Bacteria; phylum Chloroflexota; class Dehalococcoidia; order Dehalococcoidales; family JAUVZV01; genus JAUVZV01. The sequence continues at coordinate 27,777 of JAUVZV010000001.1, forward strand.
GCGACTGGGTGGAAGCCCCGTTCATCAAGTACGAAGGCTATGACTGGTTTGGCCAGTAGTTTCTTTAATTGGGCTACTTTTAAAAAAGAATAACTTATGTAAGGGACTCTGAAAAGGAGAGCAGGTTTAATATGCTCAATTTAAATAACATTGAGGTTACCTATCTCAATGTTATCCGGGTGCTGCATGGCGTCTCGCTTGAGGTACAGGAGGGCTCAATTGTTGCCCTGCTGGGGGCTAATGGTGCTGGCAAGAGCACCACCCTAAAGGCAATATCCGGGCTGCTCTACGCTGAGGAGGGAGAGGTAACCGACGGCAGTATTCACTGGAATGGCGAGAGGATCGACAGGAAAAGTGCCGAAGAGATAGGTAAGCTAGGCATTATTCAAGCACTGGAGGGACGCCGGGTTTTCGGGCATCTCACAACAGAGGAGAACCTGCTGGTCGGTGCTTATTACCGCAAAGACCGTCGTGCCATTAAACAAGACATGGCTATGGTTTACGACTACTTCCCACGACTTAAGGAGCTTCACCATAATACTGCCGGTTACCTCTCCGGGGGCGAGCAACAGATGCTGGTCATCGGCCGAGCCATGATGGCTACCCCAAAACTGATGATGCTGGACGAGCCGTCACTGGGCTTGGCGCCAATTTTGGTTGAAGAAATATATGATATCATAAAAAGGTTTAATACCGAGCATAAAACATCGGTGCTGCTTGTGGAGCAAAATGTCCGCATTGCCTTGAGCATCGCCAACTACGGTTATGTCATGGAAAATGGCCGCATTGTCCTTGATGGCAGCGCTGAATTTTTGAAAAACAACGAGGACGTCAAGGAATTCTATATGGGGCTGACCGCCATGGGCACCAAGAAGAGCTACCGGGAAGTAAAACACTACAAGAGGCGAAAGAGATGGCTATAGCAAGACAGGACGAGTTTTTTGATGAACTGGAGACAATGCCGCCCAAGGTAAGAGAAGAATATCAAAACCAGAGGCTAGCCGAAACCCTAGAGCATGCTTACCGCAATGCCCCAGCGGCAAAGGAAATCTTTAAAAAGGCTCATCTAAGTCCAGACCAGATTGGCAGCATAAAAGACCTAGAGAAGCTACCTATCACCAGAAAAACTGACCTGATTGAGTTGCAAAAGAAAAAGCCACCCTATGGGGGACTTCTGGCTCTTACCCCTGAGGAGGTGGAAAGGATATTTATTACCCCTGGCCCTATCTATGAACCGCATCAAATTGAGGAGATTAAGTGGTTTGCCAAAGCCTTCTGGGCTGCCGGGTTCAGAAAGGGTGATGTAGTCATTAATTCGTTCACCTACCACATGTCCCCAGCCGGCATTTTATTCCATGAAGCGATAAGGGACTGCGGGGCTACTGCCATAGCTATGGGCACTGGCAATACCGATATCCAGATTCAAACTATGCAAACTTTGAAGGTTAGCGGATTTGTAGGCACACCCAGTTTTTTAATCACCCTAATTAAGCGAGCCGAGGAAATGGGCTATAACTTCCGCCAGGATTTTGCCTTAAAGAAAGCCTGGTTTACCGGTGAGATGCTCCCTCCCTCGCTGCGGAAGACCTTGGAAGAGAAATACCAGATTTTAACCGCCCAAGCCTATGCCGTTACCGAGCCTGGCGGTGCCATCGCTTATGAATGCCTCAAGAAATCTGGTATGCACCTTATGGATGAATATATAGTAGAGATAGTTAACCCAGAGACAGGAAAACAGCTTGAAGCTGGAGAGATAGGTGAAATAGTAGTCACCCCAATTCATAATAAAGTCTGGGGCCTTATCCGCTTTGGCACCGGTGACCTGTCCTCATATACCACCGAGCCCTGCCCCTGCGGCCGGACTTCAAGTAAGCTCACTGGCATCGTTGGCAGAACCAGTGACGCGGTTAAAGTAAGAGGTATGTTCGTCATCTCAAGAGAGGTGGAACAGCTATTTCTCGGTTTTGCAGAAATCTTAAGATTCCAGATGGTGGTTGGCCGCAAAGCCGAGCGGGATGAATTGACCCTTAAGGCTGAACTTAAGGATGAAACTATAGATAAGAGCAAGCTGGCCAATGAGCTGATTAAGAGATTCCAGGACAGGTGTCGGCTGAGAATAGATAGGATTGACTTTGTGGAGAGAGGGACCATCCCCGAAGAACATCAAATAATAGTTGATGAAAGAACCTGGGAGTAAACTAGTGCTCCTTCCCCAAATAGGCGGCAATAACTTCAGCATTGGTTCTAATCTCAGCAGGAGTGCCCTCGGCAATCTTGCGGCCAAAATCCAAAACCACAATCCTGTCGGCGATATCCATCACCACTCCCATATCGTGCTCAACAAGGACGATAGAGTTAACCCCGTCCCGAAGCACCGGTGTCTCCGGATAGGTAACCCCCTGCCCCTCAAAAATATCAATAATGAACCTGGCAATATCCTCTTTCTCCTCTAGATTCATCCCTGCCATCGGTTCATCGAGGAGCAGCACCTTTGGCTCCAGTGCCAAGGCTCGACCTAATTCAACCCTCTTGCGAAACCCATAGGGGAGAACACCGACTACCTTCTTCCTGATTGACTCAATCTCCAAGAAATCAATAATGTCCTCTATCGTCCGGTGATGTTCAATCTCCTCCCGATGAGCCCAGCCAAAATAAAGGGCACTGCTTAAAAAGTTCTGCTTCATCAGGACGTGTCTGGCAGCCATAATATTATCCAAGGTGCTCAGTCCGCTATATAGCTCAATATTCTGGAAAGTCCGAGCCAGTCCAAGTTGAGCCGCCTTATCCGGACGAATTCCGGTAATTTTCCTGCCCTCATAATATATCTCACCCTTCTGTGGTTTATAAAACCCGTTGATACAATTCAAAAGGCAGGTTTTACCGGCACCATTCGGCCCGATAATAGCCAGGATTTCATTCTCCCTTACCTCCAGACTGACATCGACAAGGGCATTTACACCACCAAAGGACAGGGAGAGATTTTCGACTCGTATCTTTACTCTGTTTCCGTTGGTCATTTTTATACTGAACTCCCTCTTTTAGCCTCCTCGGCATCAAGCTTATTTTTATAGCCAACTACTCGATGACAGTCAAGACCTTCACACTGAAGCTCCCGCTTTAACTGCTTACCCTTCCTCTTGAGTAGATTGAGTGTCTCCTTACTAGGCTGACTATATTTGTCATTGCCAGTACAATTCACCGACCAGTCTTTATATACCATCAAGGTTACTTCATCATCCACAGCCTCACAATAAATCGTGGTTGCTGTTAGCTTCCAGTCTACCATTATGTAAACTTACCCCTTGGTCAAATGTCGCTACTATATTACTATTGTCCCGCCCAGAATTCAACAATCAATAAATTATGACTCTGGGGCAAAACTAGCATCAGGCTTGACAGTAAGCACAGCTTTGCCTAAAATAATTGAAAATTATTTTCATTTAGACATTAGGATGAAACTTACCGCCAATAAGATAGCCGGCCTATTAAGGCAGCATGGTTATAAACTCACCCCACAGCGCTGGGCAGTACTAAACGTAATTTCGCACCGCCATGACCATCTTACCCCGGCAGCTATATACGATAGGGTGAGTCAAGAACACCCCGGCATCGGGCTGGTCACCATCTATCGCACCCTTGAGGTACTCGCCGAGCTCGGACTCCTCTGCAAAGTGCATGTGGAAGGTGGTTGCCGGAGCTACCTGATGAGGAGACCTTCAGTGCACCACCATCACCTCATCTGCTCCGGTTGCGGCAGGGTGGTTGACTTCACTGACTGTGCCCTTAACGAGCTTGAGCAGAGGCTGTCCCGAGAGACTGGATTTGAGATGAAAGACCACCTTCTTGAGCTCTATGGCCATTGCCAGAACTGCCAAAAGATAGCCTGAGCATAGCTTACTTATACACCACTCAAATGGTGCTTTCTTTTTGCATTAAAAAGGTTTTCGATTAGCCAGCCGGTAAAGGGAAAATGGAAAAACTGAAGCTAATAGCAAAAGAACTTACCAGTCATGCCCCATTCACCATCTTGGGGGCGTCTACAGGGATTATCATCATGGTCATAATAGTGCTTTCAAATGCCCCCAAGGATATTTCCAGTGCCCTTTTTTACACCCTGCATCCCATCCATGTTCTCTTAAGTGCGCTGGTGACAACATCTATATACAAGCTATGGGGAAAGGGTACAATCTGGTCAGCAATTATTATCGGTTATACCGGCTCCATCTTGATAGCTACATTAAGTGATGCCATAATTCCCTATCTATGCGGGACCTCGATTCAGATCTCAATGCAATTTCATCTGCCCTTTATCGAGACGACAAAAGTACCCTTTATTGGAGTTACAAAATGGCATCTGGTAAATTCTGCCGCCGCCCTCGGGATTTTAATCGGTTATTTAAAACCGACGACTAAATTCCCACACGCCGGACATGTTTTGCTAAGCACCTGGGCATCCCTATTCAACTTCGCTGCCTTCGGGATAGCAAACTGGATTCCTTTGCTTCATTTTGTCTTCTTGTTTTTATTCCTTGCCGTTTGGGTCCCTTGCTGCCTAAGCGACATAGCATATCCTCTTCTCTTTGCCAGGAAGGACAAAGAACATCCCCATAAAATATAATTCACCACACTCTTAAGCTAAAATTCTCGCTTGATGTTTCTAATTGGCTTTAGCAGTGATACTAGTACCAAACCGACAACGCTAAGGATAATACAAATGATGAAAGCTAACTGGTAACTCCCGGTGACATCAAAGATGTAACCGGACAGAACCGAGCCAATGGCACCACCAATAAAGCCAAAAAAGACATTGGTACCGAAAATTGCACCGTGCCACTTGAGCCCCAATAACTCAGCCGCCGATATTGACTGCAATGCTACCTTGGCTCCATAGGCCAGTCCGAAGAGGACAGCAAAGAGATAAAACAGCCAAACTTCCCTAGCTATAAGTAGTATGGGGAAGGCAACTATTACCAAGCCCCAAAAAGCCTGATAAGCCGGCTTATAACCAATCCTATCAGCAATACCACCACCCATAATGCGGCTAATTATGTCCACTCCACCAATAATGGCAATAAAACTGGCAGCGATAGCAGCCGAAATCCCGAGGTCAGTGGCATGGGGAACAATATGGGTCATCACAGTAAGCAGATAGTAGCCAAAACAAAAGGCAGCCAGAGAAAGTAACCAGAACTGACTGGTATGAAGTGCCTCCCAGAGGGAGAACCCTTCGGCTTCCGAGCCTGACTCTTCTCTTTCCGCTTCACCCTCACCATAGGGCAGCTGCCCTACTTGGCCTGGGTCACGCTTGAGGAACTGGGCTGCCAGTACCAGTATGACTAAAGAGGCACTACCGATAATAATATAGGAGGTTCGCCAGTCGTAGATGGAAATCAACCAGTTAGTCAGCGGTGGCACAATCACTAAGCCCAGCCCCACACCACCAGAGACAATACCGGTCATCAACCCCCTTCTCTTAACAAACCACCTTGATACCGTGGACAACATCGGAACCAAGCCACCGCTCATCCCGATAGCTACTATTACCCCGTAATAAAGGTATAGCTGCCAGACGGACTCAATTTGTGACATCAAAAGATAACCAGCCCCTAAAATGAAGCCGCAAGCCGTCATCACCACCCTGGGACCAAACCTGTCGTTCAGCCTCCCGGTAAGAATAAAAAGCAAACCCTGCAGTATTGAGCAGAGCGAGAAGGCGCCGGCGATCATTGCCCTCGTCCAGCCAAAATCCTCCGCTAGAGGCTTGAAGAAGATGCCAAAGGAAAAAAACGTGCCCTGGGTTACTAGCAGAACGAGGGAAGTAACCAAAACAATAATATAGCCATAGAATAATTTGGGGCTTTTCCGCAAATTGCAACCTTTTCTGCCCAGTTTTCTCACCTACTGAGCATCACCTTCACCATGGACTACAAATATAGGTTCCTCTAGGATAAGCTTACTCACCAGACGTCGCTTAAAAACTACCCTTAACTTCAGGGGGACATAAGATACGGATGAATTACCACGGAGTGGATTTTTTCTCCTTTAAGGTAGCAATAAGACCTTCGATAGGGATTGCCGCCAAGGTCATAGTATGCATGCCTCCACCGGCACTAAGTCGTATTGCCAGTTTGGCGATGACCTCATCGCTTGGGGCTTCGAGAATGTTGACAAAATCGTACTGACCCAGCAGAGCGTACTGGCTCAGTATTTTAACCCCCAGATGCTCTACCTCTTTATTGACCTCCTTAAGAAAATCAGGATTTTCTTGAAGGCTTTTTCTCCCCTCATCAGTGAGAGTGGTGAGCATAAGATAGACAGACATCACTACCTCCTCTTAATTGATTTCTAGCGAGTGTTATCTGGTTTTATTCACCACTGCAATCAGAGCACCCGGTCCGGTATGGACACCTAGCGCTGGGCCCAGCCTTGCCAGCTGAGGCACTACCTCAGGAAAGAGCCGACGTACGTAGTCGGCCAGCGTCTGAGCCTCGCCAGGGGTAGTGCCATAGACTATAGCCAAATCTTTAACCGGTAACGCCGATTTTATAAACTCACGCAGTCGGTCGATCCCTTTACTCCGGGTGCGCACCAATCCCGCTGGACGAAGCTCACCGTCACGTAGAGTAAGTAAAAGCTTCACATTAAGCACCGATTCCACCGCTGAGATAGTCTTGCCAAGACGCCCACCTCTAATTACATACTTCAGAGTGTCCAGAAGCGCCAGAGCACGCAGTTGGCCGATAGTCTCATGAACCGCCTCCAGCACCTCACCGAGACCGCAGCGGGCCTCAGCAACCCTGGCAGCGGCTATGGCAACCAGACCCTGCCACATTGTCACCCCTTTAGAATCAATAACTTCAATCCTGAAACCTTTCTTTTGTGCCAATTCTTTACCTGCTATCGCCGCATCATAGGTGCCACTATGCTTACTGGTAACATGAATCGAGACAATTTCATCAGTTTCCCGCCCCATATCTTCATAAACCCTGGCAAAATCTCCTGGTGATGGGGCTGCAGTATAGGGATGAACTGAGCTGGTCTCCAGTTTACGATAAAACTCACTGCTATCCATATCCACGCCGTCGCGATAGACCTCGTCACCAAAGCGAAGATATACCGGCACCACGGTAATGCCAAGCCGTCTGGCTTCTTCCTGTGGAATGTCGGAGCAGCTGTCAGTAACAACTTTAACCGCCGCCGAATAAAACCCCCTTATAAATTTTAAATACCGACTTTAGGCTTAAAGTATACTACGGAACTCAGGTTGTGTAAATTAACTGAGGAAAAAGTCAATCAAGCAATAATTATAGTCCTTTAGGATACACCTTCAGCCACTACGGGGGCTTATTATCGACCAATAGCTGGCTTAAACACCCCTATTATGCCCTTGACAAGCAGCAATAAGGATGTTTTATAATAACACGACTTTTGTCTCAAGCTCATTTGGTTAAGGCAAACCTCAACTTAGCCGAATGAAGTAAAACGGAGGGTTGAGAAATATGAGTGAGAGATACACCTGATTAATATTATGTTTTCCGGGGACAAAGTGCTAATTAATCGCTCCTTGTTCCTCTAGTATCCCCGATATAATGTCCCCCTTAATTTTCAAAAATAACTGGCCTACCCCTCATCTCAAGATGATTTCTCCCCTGAAAAGTCCTCACTAAATTAAAGCAAGGAGTTAGCCTAAAAAAGTTAAGTTAATAATTAAGGAGGTAATAGTGATTACTGGAAAGAAAAGAATGTGGAACAAGATTTCTCTAGTTGCTCTGGGCGCCCTACTCATCCTGCTGCCATTTGCCGGTTGTGCCCAAGCACCAGAGGAGACGATTGTCTTCGCCGACTATAACTGGGATAGTGCTCAGGTACACGCCCGCATCGCTAGTTTCATTGTCGAAAACGGCTATGGCTATCCCCCTTCAGAATTTGTCCCCGTTGGGACAATTCCCGGGCTTCAGGGTGTAGTCCGTGGGGACCTAGATGTAAGTATGGAAATCTGGATAAAAAGCCAGCAGGAGGCATACGACAAGGCTATAGCCACCGGCAATATAGTTAACCTCGGCACTAATTTCGCTGACAACTGGCAGGGGTGGCTGGTGCCGACCTACATGATTGAGAACGGTCAACTTCCGGAGGGGGTAACTGTTTCCGACATGCCCAAATACTGGGAGTTATTCAAAGACCCTGAAGACCCGACCAAGGGGCGTTTCTACTCCTGCATCCCTGGCTGGGAATGTCAAAAGTGGAACGAAATGAGGATGGAGGGCTACGGACTGTCTGAGTACTATAATGTCTTTCTCCCCGGTTCAGATGCCGCCCTGGCAGGATCCATGGTCGCTGCCTACGAGAAGGGTGAGCCCTGGTTTGGCTACTACTGGGAACCGACCTGGCTTCTGGGCAAACTTGATATGACCAAGGTTGAGGAGCCGCCCTTTGATGAGGAGATATGGGAAACCACCAAAGCCTGTGCCTGGCCTAGCGACCCGACTGAGATCGTGGTTCACGTCAGTCTTCTGGATAGAGCCCCTGAAGTAGTGGAATTTCTCAAAAAATACGAAACCACTACCGCTATGAACAACGAATTTCTAGCCTATATGCAGAAAACTGAGGCATCTACCATGGAGGCAGCCATCTGGTTCTTAAAAGGGTACGAGTCAGTATGGACACAATGGGTGCCGTCAAGCGTTGCCAAGAAGGTTAAAGCAACCCTAGAAACCCTACCCTAGCTATCAGGATAGATGACAAAAGGAGAACAAACCTTGAAGGACAATGCTGTCTCACAATGGGGCAAGGTTGGCGTTGAGTTGAGCAAGCTGTTGAAAATTCTCACCCTCAACGTGGCGCAAGCTACCCACAATCTCGCTAGAAGAAAAGACCCCATAAAAGACAAAACTGTCTCAGCAAAGGGTAAGGTTCGGGTTGAGGTCCACGGGTTGTGGAAAATTTTCGGCTCTGGCACCGAGCAAATTATTGGTTCGGAACTGCAGTCGGAGAGCAAAGAGACCATACTGGAGAAAACTGGCTGTGTGGTGGCGGTGCGGGGTGTCTCCTTCAAGGTCAAGCAGGGCGAATTCTTTGTTATCATGGGACTGTCTGGCAGCGGGAAGTCTACCCTGATTCGAATGCTTCTCCGCCTTATTGAACCAACAGCAGGTGAGATTCTCATCGATGGAGAAGACGTTTGCAGTTATAATGAGCGCCAACTCACCAAGCTGCGCCGCCACACCACCAGCATGGTCTTTCAACATTTCGGTTTGCTTCCCCACCGCAACGTCATTGATAATGTAGCTTATGGACTTAAGGTCAGGGGGGTAGCTAAAAAGAAGCGCTACCCCTCAGCGCAGAAGGTGATTGAAACAGTAGGACTCAAGGGGTGGGAAAGCTACCTCCCCTATGCCCTTAGCGGTGGCATGCAACAGCGAGTTGGATTAGCCAGAGCCCTGGCTACTGACCCCGAGATACTGCTCATGGATGAGCCCTTCAGTGGACTTGACCCTCTGATTCGCCGCGAGATGCAGGATGAGCTCCTGGACATACAGGAGAAGGTCAAGAAAACAATTATCTTCGTAACCCATGACCTTCATGAAGCCCTAAAGTTGGGCAATCGCATTGCCATTATGAGAGACGGCGGGATTATCCAGATTGGTACCCCTGAGGAGGTGATAACAGCACCAATTGATGCCTATGTGCGTGAATTCGTCAAGGATGCTACGCCAGCTAGGGTGCTCACTGCCCGAAATATCATGGAGCAACCTCATATCCTCCTCTACGACTGGCAAGGTCCCGGGGCAGCCCTTTACATACTCACCACTGCCAAACTGGACAACGCCTTCCTGGTTAACCGAGCTGGCAAGCTACTGGGACTAGTAACAGCCGAGCGGCTGAAGGAGTTAATCCAAAAGAATAGTACTGAGATTGCTGACGCACTTGAACCTGACCTCCCTACCTGTACCCCAGATACGGTAGTCGAGGACCTGTTCCCCCTAGCTGCTTCTACTTTGTATCCTGTTCCCGTTGTTGATGACCAGGGAAAGCTTAACGGGGAGATACACACCAGTACCATCCTAGTTAGTATGATTCAGGCGAAGGAGGCGGAGGAAGAGGAAGCAGTTAAAGAGAAGGAGATAGCGGCCTGATGATTGAATTCCGTGAGTTCCTTCAATTCCTGGTTGAATTCCCTGAACTCCTCCGGATTCCACTGGCGGAGTGGATTGATACTGCTATGAGCTGGCTCTTGATCAACTGGGCTGCCGCCTTTGATGTCATTGGTGACACTATTTTGGCTATCCTACTTAATATTGAGCGCTCTCTCCTCTGGCTACCCTGGACAGCAATAGTGGTGCTGGTAGGAGTAGTTGCTTGGGGCGTGATGCGCCTGTGGTGGGCAGGAGTAATTATGGCGGCGTTTCTGATCCTAATCGGGACCTTCGGCTACTGGGACTTAGCCATGATGACCCTGGCAATCATCATTTCAGCAGTAATCATCTCCTTTTCCCTTGGCCTCCCCACCGGCATTATTATGGCGCGGAGTAATCGTTTTGAAGCCATTATTAAGCCGGTGCTGGATGCCATGCAGACCATGCCCAGTTTCGTCTACCTAATTCCAGCCTTAATGTTTTTCGGTCTGGGTAAAGTGCCGGCGGTATTCGCTACTATTATCTATGCCGTGCCGCCAGTCATCCGGCTGACCAATGTCGGCATCCGACAGGTGCCACAGAGTGTTATCGAAGCGGCTAAAGCCTTTGGCGCCAATTCACGACAGATACTGTTTGAGGTGCAGATACCCCTGGCGATTCCGTCAATAATGGTAGGTATCAATCAGACCACAATGATGGCGCTGGCTATGGTAGTAATTGCCTCAATGATTGGGGCGCGGGGTTTGGGGCTGGAGGTGCTGCTGGCCATCAACCGCATTGAGGTAGGACGCGGCTTTGAGGCTGGGCTTTGTATTGTGCTACTGGCGATTATGATTGACCGCATGACTCATGCCCTGGCAGCTCGTCAGGAAAAAATACTCACCTCCGAGGCCAAAGTTTAAAGATAGCCTATTCTCAATCAAGCAAAAGAACTAAACAGTCTACGCCATAACACGAAATTATAGTTTCACCGCCCCCAACCCCAAATAGGCGACTTCTTCATCCTCATCTGGTGAGGGGTAACCACTCACCCCAATAGCACCCAGTTTAGTGCCGCTGGCATTCTTAAAAACAAGCCCGCCAGCAATGGTAGTGAGCTTACTATCGCCCCAAGTAGCTACTTCCCTCTCAAACTGCTTCTGGCGTTCAGCCCACTCACTGGTGTGCCTACCGAAGGTAACCGCGGTGTAAGCCTTATTTATGGCCATACGGACAAATAGAGGCCAGGCTCCATCCAGTTTGGCAAAATAAACCAAGTCACCCCTATCATCAACTACCGCCACCGCAATAGGTTTATCCGGTTTTTTAGCCGCCTCTTTTAAGACCGTCTCCGCCGCCAAGCGAGCCTCCTCAAGACTGATGCAATCCCGTTGGTACATTTTAACCCCCAAAAATAAAATATTCTATACCCGCAGTAGAAGATATTAAAGCACCCATCCCAAGTCAAAACTCGATAAAAAACCCCCTGGAGGTGATTAAAACCAGGGATTTGGTTAGCGTTGATGCTACTTTGGGTTTAGTTGAGGTAAAGCAGTTCAGTCAACCCGCTCTACCTTGACCAGATTAGTGCTACCCGGTGTTCCCATTGGAATACCGGCGGTAACAACAACCAGTTCCCCCCTGGCGGCAATCCCCGTCTTTGAGGCTAACTTCACCACCTCCCTGAACATACTATCCACACTTAGCGGCTCGGCTAAAGGATAAGGCTCTATACCCCAGCTTAAGATAAGCCTCCTTGCTACTCCAGCATCCGGGGTAATAGCTAATATAGGTGCTCTGGGGCGATTCTTGGATACCCGTAGCGCCGTACTCCCCGAAGTGGTATAAGCTACGATGCACGCCGCTCCAAGGTGCTGAGCAATATGGCAGGCAGCATGGCTTATGGCATCATCCGTTTCGGGTAAAACCTTCTCCTCCCTTTCCAGCAGAATACGCTCGTAAGGTAGTACTTTCTCCGTCTCAACGGCGATACTTGACATTATGTTAACTGTTTCTACAGGATAGCTGCCGATAGCTGTTTCGGCAGAGAGCATAACGGCGTCGGCACCATCAAAGATAGCATTGGCAACATCCCCCACCTCAGCACGAGTGGGTCTTACTGCATTTACCATTGATTCCAGCATCTGAGTGGCGACAATAACCGGCTTGCCAACCCGATTGCATTTATTTATGATTTCCTTCTGTACTATCGGCACTTCTTTTAAAGGTATTTCCACCCCCAAGTCACCGCGAGCTATCATTATGCCATCAGCTTCAGCAATAATCCTGTCAATGTCACCCACTGCCTCGTGCTTCTCAATCTTGGCGATAAGCGGCACCCTAGCCTTCCGCACTTTTAGGAACTGTTTCATTCTAAGAACATCTTCCACGGCACGGACAAAGGAGATAGCCACGAAATCCACACCCTGCTCCAGCCCAAAAGAGAGGTGTTCCAGGTCTTCCTTGATAATAGAAGACACCTTGAGCTTGGTCCCGGGCACGTTGATGCCCTTATTTGCTCCAAGCAGCCCCCCAACCACAACCTTACATTTGACCTCATTTTCAGTAGCAGATGTCACCTTTAGCTCAATAGCCCCATCCTCAAGAAAGATGGTGTCCCCAGATTTAACATCACCGAGAATGGTGGGCATGCTTACTGATACCCGGTGCTCATCACCCGGGACTTCCTTGCCTACCAGAGAAAAGTCAGCACCCCCCTTTAACTCCACTGCTTTTTTCCTTAACCTGCCCGTTCTTAACTTAGGACCCGGCAGGTCTTGAAGTATTGCCACTGGTATACCCAACCTCGTTGAAACCTGACGGATAGCTCTGATGACCTTAGCATGTTCTTCATGCTCACCGTAGGAGAAATTAAGGCGAGCCACGTTCATCCCAGCCCGTACCAGTTTTTCTATCATCTCACTTGAGCTGCTCTGGGGCCCAATGGTGGCAACAATTTTAGTTTTTCTGAGTATCTTCATGCTTCCTACCAGCGATTAAAATTCAAACCCTGAAGATTGCTTAAATATTAACATTGATACTTATCCAGCACAATGGCAAATATGAAAAAGGCGCTTATTGATGGCAGGGTTTTAAGGATTAAAGCTAATATATTCTGGAGGGTGTTTCTTGACAGATGCTATTGCCGATTGTAGTATGCTAAAGTTGATGTACTCGGTTGAGAGCCTAAAAATTTCGGGCTACCACGACGAGCCGGTGCCCAATACCTTCTTCAGGCAGGAAGATAAGGCACATCATCTTGCTATCCTGCTGCCAGGTTTGGAATATACCTGTCAGATGCCACTCCTTTATTACCCTGCCTGCCTGCTGCTAATCTTGGGCGCGGATATACTCCAGGTCGAGTACGCTTATAATCTCCGCCCTGACTTTCAGGCACTGCCGAATTCAGAACAACTTAAGTGGTCATTCACCGATGCTACCGCCGCCTGCAGTGCTGCCCTAGCCCAGCGCCCCTATGAACAGGTAACGCTAATCGGGAAATCAATCGGTACCCTAGCCATGGGTCATCTCTTAACTACCGAGGCCAAACTGGCACCGGCGCAGGCAGTCTGGCTCACCCCTTTACTGCGAAATGACAACTTACGTTCCCAAATCAAGCTTTGCGGGCAGCGTTCTCTCTTTATAATTGGCACTGCCGACCCTCATTATCGTCCCAACCATTTGGCTGAGCTCCAAAAGGCAACTAAAGGAGAGGTCGTCGTCATCGAAGGTGCTGACCACAGTCTGGAGATTAAGGGCAAGGTATCACAGTCACTGAAGGCTATGGAGCAGGTGATAGACGCCATGCAGGCGTTTTTTACCTAATGGATACGCAGGCTGCCAGGGTCACTACCTTCTCTCCAAGATGGCCGAGACCCCCATACCACCGCCGCCACAGATAGCTATTAAACCATACTTGGCACTACGCCTTTTCATTTCGTAAAGCAGGGTGGTTAAAATCCTGGCACCGGTGCAACCCAAAGGGTGTCCCAGGGCAACGCAAGAGCCATTAACGTTTACCTTATCGTAATCCTTTTCCGTAATTCCCAACTCTCTGAGATTGGCCAACGTCTGCGCCGCAAAAGCCTCGTGTAACTCAATAAGGTCCATGTCGCCAATAGTGAGGCCTGCCTTTTTGAGTGCTTTGTTTACGGCTACAGGTGCTGCCTGCCAGGCATAACAAGGGTCAGCACCACTTTGAACATAGGCTTTAATATAACCCAACTCTATCCCCATCCCCTTTGCCTTCTCCTCTGAGGCTACTACGCAGACCGCAGCACCGTCACTCTCCCCAGATGAATTGCCAGCAGTACAAACCCCTCCCAATACAGGTCTCAGTTTGGAGAGCGCCTCCAAACTCGTATCCGGGCGGGGATGCTCATCCTTATCAAACAATATTAAGCCACCACGACGCTGCGGAACCTGAACCGGCACAATTTCTTCCTCAAACTTCCCCGAGCTAATGGCAGCCACCGCCCTCTGATGGCTCAGTAGAGCCCACCCGTCTACCTCCTCCCTTGAAATATTGTATGTCTTGGCAGCAGTTTCAGCCCAAGACATCATTGATGGCAGGATGCCAAATCTCTCCTCAGGCTGAGACATAACCCGGGAGCGCTGTATCCGGTCATAGAATGGGAGCCCCCAAATGGAGAGGTCGCCGTGTCCCCTAGGCATACTAGCTGTCCCCCCAATACCCCACCTTACCTCACCGTTTAAATAAAACTCAGCCGTGCTCATGCTCTCCACCCCACCAGCCACCATCACCTCGGCATCATCAGTTTTAATTGCCATTGCCGCCAGACCAACAGCATCAAGACCGCTACAACATCGTCGGTCGAGTGTTAGGGCTGGAATCTCAACCGGCCAGCCAGCCTTAAGCAGTGACATGCGGGCGATATTGACATATTCACCGCTTTGATAATTCTGTCCCATAATTACCCCGTCCACTGAGGCTGGGTCTAATTTAGCCCTTTTTGCTACTTCACCTAAGACCAAAGCACCCAGCTCACCTGCCGGGACAGTCCGTAAACTGCCACCAAAATTGCCCACTGGCGTTCGCACGGCACTAATAATAACTGCTTGGCTCACTTTGTTCCTTCCTTCCTCAGAAGCATTGCCTCATTTTCTCATCAAGCTGAAGTTTTCTAGCTAAACGGTTGACCACTAACCTGAGTTTTTCTGAGTATTCCATCCTTATCCAGCCATCAAAGAGAATTTTCTGGTATTCCCGAACCAGATAAGGAAAGTGTCTTTCCAGTAGCCTCTTTAGTGATGGCCAAACCCCATAGCGGGGATTTAAGCGGTCAATGTAGAAATAGTCAACACCGACACCTCTAATTGCCTCAAGTAGCCCGAGCAGGTTCTCTTCAGTATCTGATAGATACGGCAACAACGGGCCAAGGAAAGCATAGGTTCTGATTCCCCTTATCTTGGCTTCTTCCAAGAGTGCCAAGCGCTGGGTGGTCGGTGAGCTTTTAGGTTCAATCAACCGACGCAGTCCCTCATCAAAAGTGGTTAGGGTAACCCCGAAACTTACCCCATCCCCTGAACCAAGCAGGTCAAGGTCGCGACCTGCCAGCGCACTCTTGGTGAGGATAGTTACCGGAAAGCCATAGTGGAGCAGTATCTCCAGACAGCGGCGTGTCAGGTAGTAGCTTTCTTCCCTGGGCTGCCAGCCATCACACACCGAGCTTACGAATACCCTGCCCACCCTTTTCCGTCTGACCTCCTGAGCCAGAACCTGGGGAGCATTTATCCTGACATCAACAAAACTCCCCCAGGGCTCACCGGGATGGGAAAACCTTGAGGCAAACCTGGCGTAGCAGTAAGTACACCCGTGTTCACAACCAACATAGCAGTTCAAAGCCCAACAAGCCAGCCCTGATTTAGAGAGAGCTGATTTGCACCCTACTTCCCTTAGCTTGAAGACCCCTTCGGCAGATGAAACCATATCCAGCCCAGCAATTAACAAAGTTTCTATTATTTTACCACCAAATCAACTCCTGAGTCTCAGCAAGCTTTGACTCTGGCTAGCCAAATAAGATTGCCTGTGCTAGACTGAATTTATTACTTACTTAAGGGAAAACAGTGTATTACTTTGCCTACGGCTCAAATCTAAACAAAAAACAGATGCAGGAGCGCTGTCCAGATTCCAAGCCCAGGTTTACGGTTACCCTGCATAATTATAAGTTGGTATTTCTTGGCTGGTCACCGAAATGGCAAGGCGGAGTTGCCAGCTTAAGGCCAATGAGAGGGGAAAAAGTAATCGGGGGTATCTATGAAGCCACCGAATCGTGTTTGAAGCGGCTTGATATTTGCGAGGGTCCTACTTATACCAGAAAAAATATCAAGGTAAATACAGAATTTGGTGACCTTGTGGGAGTCGTAACCTATGTTAAGATCAAGCAACTCGAGGATACAAGGCCTTCACCGAAGTATGTATCTGCCATCCAACAAGGATACCGAGACTGGGGCATAGTCTGACAGCGGTAGCACACACCACAATGATAGACTATAATTAGGCCAATATGGGTTGCCTGAGATTAATACTGCCAGTTCTGATAGTGCTGCCTATAGTTTTTATCCTTATCTTTTTTAACCTCATTACTATATCTTTGGCTAAACTCGGCCTTTCGCCGGAGTCAGCAATAGCCCTGCTCTTAGCCGTACTTTTCGGCAGTATGGTGAACATACCGGTGTCCCGAAGGCGTATTGTGTATGAACAGCCCAGGCCCTTTTACCTTCGTTTCTTCTTCTACCTGCCACCAAGAGTAACCCACCAAGTCATCGCGGTTAATGTAGGTGGTGCCATAATACCCATCGGGTTTGCTCTATATTTGCTACCACGAGCCCCGTTGCTACCCACTCTGATTGCAACCGCTGTTTTGGTAATCGCCACCAGGTTACTAGCCAAACCGGTTGCCGGGGTGGGGATAGTCATGCCCGTCTGGATACCACCCCTTATCTCAGTCGGATTAGCCCTCCTCTTAGCTAGAGATAATCCAGCACCGGTAGCCTATATTTCAGGGACAGTAGGCACCCTCATTGGCGCTGACTTACTTAACTGGTCAAATTTCAAAAAGCTTGGCTCTCATCTTATCAGCATTGGCGGGGCTGGTGTTTTTGATGGCATATTCTTATCCGGCATGGTAGCCATCCTGATTACATAGCCGCATTTAAGATTATCTTTGGGGAGAGAAATGAGCGATTACATTATTGAGGTGGAAAATCTGGTTAAGAGATTTGGTGGCCTGGTCGCCGTAGATGACATCAGTTTCAAGGTGAAAGTAGGGGAAATCTTTGGCTTTCTGGGCCCAAACGGGGCGGGAAAGACAACCACCATCAACATCCTGTGTACCCTACTAAGACCAACATCAGGGCGAGCCCTAATTAATGGCTTTGATGCGGTGCGCCAGCAAAGCCAAGTACGCCAGTCGATTGGCCTGGTCTTTCAGGACCCGAGCCTGGATGAGCGCTTGAGCGGGCTACAGAACCTGCGCTTTCACGCCATGGTCTACAATATGCCTGCCTCAGTTCGTGAGCAGAGGATTGAGCAGTTTCTCCAGATGATGCAGCTCTGGGACAAACGCCACAACGAGGTGCGCACCTATTCTGGAGGCATGAAACGCCGCCTGGAGCTAGCTAGAGGACTACTGCATCACCCCAAGGTACTTTTCCTTGATGAGCCCACACTGGGGCTAGACCCGCAAACACGCCATCGTATATGGGAGTACATACTTAAGCTAAGGCAGCAAGAAGATACTACTATTTTCCTCACCACCCACGATATGGATGAGGCCAATAAAGCCAACCGCATTGCTATTATTGACTACGGGAAGATTATCGCCATGGATAGCCCAGAAAAGCTGAAAAAGATGGTGGGTAAGGATATCATCTCGGTGAAGACTGACGATGATAAGAGGGCGGCTAAAGAGATAGAGCTTCGCTACCAAATTGAGGTTAGGCATGATAGCAGCGGCCTTACCTTTGAGATAGCCGATGGAGAACAGTTCCTGCCCGATTTCATCAAAGAGTTTAGCCACAAGATATTGAGTGTTAATCTGCGTTGTTCCAGCCTGGACGACGTCTTTTTAAAGCTCACCGGGAGGGAAATCCGGGAGGAGGAAGTGAGAGACACGCTCAAAGCAATGGTGCGCCAACATGGCCGCCGCATGCGGCGCTAGGAGGTAAAAATGAATAACCTGCGTGGCATATACACCATCTGGTACCGTGACCTACTCCGTTTCTGGCACGACAAAATGCGACTAATTGGCTCTTTGACCTTTCCCCTCCTCTTTCTATTTATCTTTGGCAGTGGTCTCAGTGCCAGGATGGGTCTTTTGGGGCCTGGGATTGACTTCACCCGCTTCATCTTTCCCGGCATCATTGGCATGACTGTGCTCATGAGCTCTTTTATGGCTGGGGTCTCTGTAGTCTGGGACCGAGAATTTGGTTTCCTAAAGGAAGTGCTGGTAGCGCCAATCAGCCGTACCTGTGTCGCGGTGGGTAAGACTCTGGGGGCGGCAACAGTAGCCTTACTGCAGGGGATGCTCATTCTACTCTTCGCACCTTTAATCGGTGTCTCTTTTTCCATGTGGACAGTGTTGGCACTGCTGCCGCTAATGTTTCTGTTGGCTGCCTCCATGGGCTCTTTTGGCATCCTACTTGCTACCCGCATTAGAACTATGGAAGCATTTCAGGCAGTGATGCAAATGCTAATGTTTCCGATGGTGTTTTTGTCCGGGGCCTTCTTCCCGGTGCAAGGACTGCCAACATGGATGAACATCTTGGTGAAGCTCAATCCAGCTACCTACGGCATCGACCCCATTCGCCAGGTAGCACTAGGGACCCAAGCCGACTCACCCTTTAGCCTCATCCTATTCGGGCATACCATGTCAATCTGGGATGATGTTATGATACTGGCACTATTTGGGCTAGTCACAACCGTTCTGGCGATTTGGTCTTTTTCAAATCAGGAATAGTTTTTATTCTTTTGCCTCCAGCTTTTTATCTTAAACATCCAGGTTTTGACTTCCCCCGGTGGATACGGTATACTTAGTCAAAACTGAATAGGTAACTGAAGGTGTCCGAGGGCAACCGAGGGCTCAAATAGAGAGCAAGTCGGTGCAAATCCGATGCGGCCGCGCCGCTGTGACTGGTTTAAAGCCAGAAGCCAGAACTTCAGCCTTCTAAAATCCTACATGCCTCCGCGGGAGAGGGGTAGGACATTTATTTAATGGCCTGTCCCCCACCCCAGATGGTGGGGGATTTGTTTTTATAACTAAAGGTCAAATGCGGAGATAATTGATGTTAAAGACAGCTAAATACCTTTTGGTCTGGCTGCTATTTTTGGCAGTTCTTAGCGTCAGCCTCCTCGCCTGCGAGGCAGACGAGACCAAGACAAACCTTCCCGCCGAGATTATTGACCAACTTGGCAGAACAGTAAAACTAGAGAAGCCCCCCGAACGCATCATCTCACTGGCTCCAAGCAATACCGAGATATTATTCGCCCTGAGATTGGGTGAGCGGGTGGTTGGAGTAACCGAATATTGTGACTTTCCACCCCAGGCTAAGGAGAAGGAAGTGGTCGGGGGCTTTTCCACACCCGATATTGAGAAAATAGTCTCCCTTTCCCCTGACCTAATCCTGGCTACCTCTATGCACCAAAAGAGCGTAATACCAGAACTGGAAAGGCATAACCTAACTGTTTTAGCCTTAGTCCCCAAGACCCTGGCTGATATTCTAGAATCCATAACCTTAATTGGTAGAGCCTCAGGTCATGTTGATGAGGCAAAAGAGCTAGTTGAGAAGATGCAGGCAAGGATAGATAGAGTTAAAAGCCTCACCGCGGGACTTCCCCCTCAAGATAGACCGACTGTTTTTTATATTGTGTGGCATGACCCGCTATACACGGTAGGAGGAGACCAACTGCATAATGAAGTAATTGAGCTCGCCGGGGGTGAAAATATCTTTGGCGATATTAGCGGTTTTCCCACGGTAGACCTTGAAGTAATTCTGGAAAGAAACCCGGGGGTTATTGTAACCAGCGGAGGACATGGTAGCGCCGAAAATTCGCCACTTAAGTGGGCAACCAGCGAACCCAGGCTCAAAGTAACCGAGGCCCTAAAACGAGGCAGCGTATACGAAATTGATGCTGAGACCATCGGCCGGCCGGGACCACGCATCATAGAGGCCATTGAAGCCATGCTTAGATTTATACATCCCGAACTTTAAGCGAGGTTATGAGCAGCAACGATGACAATAGAAGACTCAGGACACTCCCATCTAGCTAAAATCGTCTGGGAGCGGGTAATATACCGACGCCGGCGTCTCTACGCCGTGGCCGGTCTCTTTCTCCTGCTTTGGCTGGCTATAGGCTTGGCTTCAAGCCTGGGCAGCGCCCAAGTTTCACCAGTAATGGTATGGCAGGTGCTCCTGTCCCTTCTGCCCGGGCTTAACCTAAGTTCAAATATACCTGATACCGTGGTTACGATAGTCTTGGATATAAGATTGCCGCGTATCCTGCTGGCAGGACTGGTAGGGGCCTCACTAGCTATTGCCGGAGCCACCTATCAGGGATTATTTCGAAACCCGCTGGCAGACCCCTACCTTTTGGGGATAGCCCAGGGCGCCGGCCTAGGCGCAACCATCGCCTTTCTGCTGCCCTTTTCTTTAGCCGCTACTGCCCTTGGCCTCATTCCTGTCCTAGCCTTTGCCGGTGCTATCCTAAGTGCCGGAATTGTCTATGCCGTGGCTCGTGTGGGTAAGACCGTTCCCATGACCACCCTCATCCTAGCTGGCGTGGCACTGGGCGCTTTCCTAGCCTCCATCACCTCCTACCTCTTGGTTTCATCCGGGGAACAACTACACAGCATCGTGCTCTGGCTTATGGGTGGGCTTTCCCTAAGCCACTGGGGTGAGGTAAAAATCCTGCTCCCCTACATACTGGTGGGTAGCCTCATCATCCATCTCTACAGCCGCCCCCTCAACATAATGCAACTTGATGAAGAACAAGCTCAACAACTGGGGGTGAACGTAGAAAGAGTAAAGCTAATTCTACTTTTTGCCGCCACCCTGATTACGGCCGCTGCCGTCTGCTTTGTGGGTATTATTGGTTTTGTGGGTATCATCGTGCCCCACGCCATTCGCCTCATCTGGGGGGCAGACCACCACTTTCTCTTGCCACTTTCCTTTCTGGGTGGGGCGAGCTTTTTAATACTGGCGGATATGCTGGCTCGCACCGTAATGGGTACGGCAGAAGTGCCGGTTGGTATCATCACCGCCTTTTGCGGGGCTCCTTTCTTCATCTATCTCTTAAGGAAAAGAAAACGGGTAATTTTTTAGGAGTGAAATTGTCCTATCTTGAACTTAAAGGGGTCACCCTGGGATACACAAGTCAAGTAATCCTCAAAGACATTGATATTGAGGTGAATCTGGGTGAAATGCTGGGCATTATTGGCCCCAATGGCTCGGGTAAATCAACCCTCCTCCGAGCCATTAGCGGCGTACTTTCTACCCGCTCTGGCAATATTAAAATAGCGGGAAAGCCTATCTCCAAACTGTCCCGCCAGAATCTGGCCCAGTTGGTGGCGGTGGTGCCCCAGAACCCAATCCTTCCCGAAACCTTTACCGCTCTGGAAATAGTGCTTCTGGGACGATACCCCCACCTCGGACTACTCCGCTATGAGAGTCAAAAGGACTTAAGCATTGCCCTCGAGGCAATGGAGAAAACAGGCGTCGCTTCATTTGCCAAACGCTACATCAATCAACTTTCCGGCGGTGAGCGGCAGCGACTTTTGATTGCCCGCGCCCTGGCACAAAAGTCCAAGGTCATCCTGTTTGATGAGCCAACGGCACACCTTGACCTGCAGCACCAGCTCCAAATAATGGAACTCATTTCCGATTTGTCTGACCAAGGGATGGCTACTATGACTGCCATCCACGACTTCTCGCTGGCAGCCCGCTACTGCCACCGTTTGATAATGTTAAACGATGGCAAGATCATAGCTGAAGGGGCAGCCACTTCGGTGATTACCCCGGAAAACATTGAGGCTGCTTTCGGACTCAAAGCCATGGTGTATCATGACCCCACCAGTGATAGACTGATTATTAGTCCTTTTAAGAGAAAGGTACGGTCCCAGCCTCATCGTATCCACATCATCGCCGGCGGTGGCCGCGGTGCCAGGGCCATTCAGCTCCTACATCAAGAAGGGTTTGAACTAACCGCCGGGGTGCTTAACGAGGGTGATGTTGACCTGCCCATCGCCTCGGCCCTTTGCCATGAGGTCGTCATCATCCCACCCTTTTCTGCCATTAATATCGAAAAACACCAGCGAAATCAGGAACTTAGTGCCCAGGCAGATTGTGTTGTTGTCTGCGATGTGCCTTTCGGTAAGGCTAACCTACTCAATCTAGAAGCGGCAACCAAGGCAAAACGGCTTATCTTAATTGAGGACACCCCTCTTAAAGGGCGGGACTTTAGTGGCGGGGCTACTTTAAAAATCTACTCCAAGCTCAGACCCAGAGCCAAATGCACGGTATATAAAAACCTTACCAGTTCAATAGAAGAGATACTATCTTAAGAAGCCCAAAGTAGCCAAGCTTAAGTCAAACTAGTTGCCAGCAGTCCACACCGTATAAATTAGCCTGACGAGCATCTACAGGTACTTTAGCACTACTGGAACCCCAGGTTAACCTTATTTTAAGGATATTGCTGACTTTTGGGGTATTGACATTGGAGGAATAATAGTTTATGCTTCATAGCCAAAAAGGGGGTAAACCAATGCAAGCCTACTGTATGAAATGCCGCACTAAAAGAGAGATGAAAGATGCTAAGTCCATAATTATGAAAAACAAACGACCAGCAACGCAAGGCGTCTGTCCCGTATGTGGGACCAAGATGTTCAAGATCGGGAAAAGCTAGAACCTGACATTATAAACTTCTCTCCATACTCGGTAACGAACCTGATATTAGGGTATCAGAGGGAAAGAGGCTGGATATTTTTAAATCCAAATATCCAGCCTCTTATTGCTAGTGATATAATGCTATTAGGTCAAATTAACATTGAGCCTACCGGTTCGAATGACGAGGTGAGCTATGCCAAAGGAGTTATCTGCCGAGCAAGTAAGGCGGCGGTGTGACCCGGCAATATTTAAATGCAATTCAACCGAGGAACTAAAGCCTCAGCAGAATATTATTGGTCAGGATAGAGCGCTAAGCGCCTTTAAACTTGGGCTTAATATCCTTAAACCCGGCTTTAACATTTATGTCTCTGGGCTGGCTGGAACCGGCAGAACTACCGCAATCAGGTCTTTTCTGGAGGTACTAGCAGCAAAGAAGGAAACCCCTTCAGATTGGTGCTATGTCCATAATTTTCGTGATTCCTATTGCCCCAGAGCTTTGAGGGTGCCGCCAGGTATGGGGCAAACCTTGCAAAAAGACACCAAACGCCTGATAGATAATGCCAGACGCAGCATTGCTCAGGCTTTTTCAAGTAAGGAATATGCTGACCGACAGGCTGAAATAACCGAAAGCTTCAATAAACAGAAAGAGGAGGCATTTAACCGTTTAAGTAAAAAGGCTCAAGATAAGGGTTTTCTGCTGCAGACGACACCAATTGGGCTAGTCTTTGCGCCAGCGCCTCAGGGTGAGCCAATGAAAGAGGAGGAGTATCATAAGCTAGGTTCCAAAGAGAAGGAGGGGTTAAGACAAAAGCAGGAGGAATTGACCAAGGAACTAAAGGAGGTAGTGGCGAAACTAAAGACCCAAGAAAATGCCGTTCAGAAACAACTGGAAGATACTGACCGGGAAGTAGCACGCTACTCAATCGGTCACCTCTTTGAAGAGCTTAAAGATAAGTACCACCAGTTTCCACAGGTGGTTGATTACCTAAAGGAGGTTGAGCAGGACGTTGTTGACAACTTTGGACAATTTAAGTCAGAACCGAAAGCCCCAGAAGCAGAGCCGCTGGCAGCCATGCAGGAGTTAGCAAGAAAACAGGCTTTCAGAAAGTATGAAATAAACGTTCTAGTTGATAATTCGGAACTAAAAGGGGCGCCAGTCATCCTGGAGTTAAATCCTACCTTTAATAATCTCATTGGTCGTATTGAGAAGGAAGCCCAGTTTGGAGCTTTATATACCGATTTCACTATGATCAAAAGCGGTTCACTGCACCAAGCCAACGGTGGTTATCTGGTGATGAGGGTTGAGGATATCCTGACCAATTTTCAGTCCTGGGAGGGTTTAAAGAGGACCCTGCGTGACGGGAAGTTGATTATTGAAGAGCTGGGAGAACGGCTCGGCTTTGTAGCTACCAAGAGCCTGAGGCCAGAGCCAATCCCACTTGATCTAAAAGCAGTCGTCATCGGGGAACCAATGCTTTACTATCTACTGCACCGATTGGACCCGGAGTTTAAGGAGCTATTTAAGGTTAAGGCTGATTTTGATACCCGGATGGATAAGTCAGAAGCTGGCTTAAAAGACTACGCCGCGGTTATTTGCCAACTCTGTAACCAGGAGAATTTAAAACACCTAGATAGTTCCGCCCTAGCTAAAATCATCGAGCACAGTTCAAGACTGGCTGGTGACCAGGAAAAGCTTTCCACTTTATTTGCTGATATCGCTGACATTACCCGCGAGGCCAGCTTCTGGGCAAGTGAAGAGGGTGCTCAACTTATAAGCGCTAGCCACATTAAGAAGGCAATAGAGCAGAAGGTGTATCGCTCCAACCTTATCCAGGAGCGTATCAACGAGATGATAGAAAAGGGCACAATTATTATCGATACCGAGGGAGAAAGTGTCGGACAGGCAAATGGTCTCGCCATAATAGCCCTGGGTGATTTTGCTTTCGGCAAGCCGAACCGAATAACCGCCAGCACCAGCGTCGGCAGGGAGGGGCTAATTGACATCGAGCGGGAAGCTAAGTTAGGAGGTCCCATCCACACTAAAGGGGTGATGATACTAAACGGCTATATCGCCGATAAATATGCCCGTGATTTGCCACTGGCGCTTTCAGCTCGCCTTGTCTTTGAACAAAGCTACGAGGAGGTAGAAGGGGACAGCGCCTCAAGCACTGAACTTTACACCCTCCTTTCACGCCTCTCGGATGTGCCAATAAAGCAAGGTATCGCTGTTACCGGCTCGGTAAACCAGAAAGGAGAGGTGCAAGCTATTGGCGGTATCAACGAGAAGATTGAAGGCTTCTACGAGATATGCAAAGCCAACGGTTTTGATAAAAAACAAGGGGTACTTATCCCAGAGAGTAATATCAGAAACTTGATGCTTAAAGAAGAGGTGGTAGAGGCAATCAGGGGCGGAAATTTCCATATCTACCCGGTAAGTACTATTGACCAAGGTATCGAAGTGCTAACCGGGGTGAAGGCGGGGCGGCGGCTTAAGGATGACAGCTTTGAACCTGACTCCATCAATGATAGGGTTCAAAAACGTCTTACCACCCTGGCGGAAAGGCTCCGGGACTTCACCAAAGGCAGCGAAACGGTTCAAGAAACCACTAAAAGTAAAGATAAGTCCCAAGCCTAATACTGAAGACCTAAAGCTTTGGTATCCCCCTCATCAGGTCATACCCGGACTTTTCATCAATACACACCACCTCGGCTGGCGGGTCAAGCACCCCTCCTGGACCCGGTGTTTTTAGATATTGGTGGCGCACAGCATAGGTGTGCCGCCAGGACTCCAGGCTGTCGTACCAAAGCTCAGTTACCCGGACAAAGTTTGTTGGCCGCTCTGGGACATCAAGCACCTTCCAGGTCAGGTATTTCTTAAGGTCGGGGAAGTTTTTAGCCTCCTGGGTATGCACTTCAAAATACCACTTCTCCCCTTCCTCAACCGGGACACCTTCAGGATAACGCATTAGCCAAAGCCACTTAATCATCATTATACCTCCCTCAAGCCCATCATTATAGGATTACTAAACCCTGCCGTCAATTAGTGCCGGAGTCGCCTAATTGGTTGACCAAAACCCCCTTATATGGGTAAGATTAGGCTGGAAAGGAGCGGTCAAATGACGGATTCTAAATCGAAGGAGAAGGTTTTAGAAGAGGTTTCTCAAAAGGCAAAGGAAGCGGAAATAAACTACCACGGCTGCAGCCGCTGCACCCTATACGGCTTAAAAGAGCACTTTGACTTTATTCCTCAAGATTTAATCAGAGCCTCAATGGTTCTAGCTGGTGGCTGTAGCTCAAGCAATGGCAGTTGTGGTGCCTACTCCGGCGGTTTACTTGCCATCGGCCTTAAATACCAGCCACCAATGGAAGACCTCTCCCCAGAAGCCCAAGAGAGGCGTCTCCGATCTAGAGAAAAGCAGTTTGCCTTCAGGAATACCTTTATAAAAGAGTTTGGCTCAACCCTCTGCCCGGATATACAGGAGCTTAAGTTCGGGCGACGCTTCAATATGCTGGATAAAAAAGACTGGGAAGAGTTTATGAACCTGCCCGGGCATTATGAAAAATGTGCCGAGGTAGTAGCCAAAGGCACCCGTCTGGCAGCTGAGGTTCTGCTCGAAGATTAACAAAAACTTAAATCAGGCAACTGATTCCCAGCCTAGAAGCAGCTAGGGGAAGTCTTTTTACACTAGTCCACACGTTTGAACATACTTTTTGGTGCCCCGCAGATAGGGCACTTCTCCGGGGCTTCACCCTCAACCGTATTGCCGCAGCCCTGGCAGACAA
The DNA here is from genome assembly GCA_030602375.1 of Chloroflexota bacterium. Lineage (GTDB taxonomy): Bacteria > Chloroflexota > Dehalococcoidia > Dehalococcoidales > JAUVZV01 > JAUVZV01. The sequence continues at coordinate 54,578 of JAUVZV010000001.1, forward strand.
AGTAAGGTTCATCCTTGAGAGCCTCACCTCCCTCAAGGCTTTTAAGCGCCTTCTCATAAAGACCGTGGTGAATCTTCTCAACCTGATTTGCCCAACTAAAGCTGGTCTTGGCTTGGCTATTTTCAGCCTCAGCTTGCTTAATAAACTCGGGATACATCTGGGTAAACTCATAGTTTTCACCGCTTACAGCGTCTTTAAGATTGTCTTTGGTTGAACCAATGCCCCCCAAAGCATTTAAGTGGTTTCGGGCATGAACTCTTTCAGCTTCAGCCGCCGCCTGAAAAAGTTTGGCAATTTGCCTCAAGTCTTCCTTATCCGCCCTCTCAGCAAAGAAAAGATATTTTCGGTTCGCCTGGCTTTCCCCAGCAAAAGCAGCCTTAAGGTTTTCATCAGTATTACTCATCATTCAGCTCCTTTATTACCGCTTGTTGCATATGGAATCTTTCTGCATTTATAATACTACCAGATAACTTCAGGGTCAATTTTGCTTTTCCATTAGAGCCGTGCTGATAAAACCTACTTTATATAATTTAATTTATTCTACCCTTAATAATAAAAGGAGAAGGAGGCTTATAAATGCGAAGCGACATTGTAAGAGATAGGAGAAGATTCTTTAATGCCATGGGGCGGACGGATGCGGAGATGGAGAGACCGATGGTAGCTGTAGCCAATTCCCAAAATGAGCTAGTGCCCGGGCATGTGCATCTGGGGGAAATTACGCGCTCAGCCAAGGATGGGATTATCTCCGAGGGAGGGACACCCTTTGAATTCGGCACTATCGCTGTTTGTGACGGCTTGGCGCAGGGGCATGCTGGCATGTGCTATCCACTGCCCAGCCGTGAGTTGATAGCTGATTCCATTGAAATCATGGTCGAGGCTCACCTCCTTGATGCCCTGGTTCTGGTAACCGGTTGTGATAAGATAACCCCGGCAATGCTGATGGCGGCTGCCAGACTGGATTTACCTGCCATCTTGATTAATGGCGGCCCGATGCTCTCAATAAGGGAAGAAGACGCAAGCGGCGCACCAGTTGACTTCATTACCTGCGGTTCCTGCACTGGTATGTGGACTGCCAACACCATGGCCTGTATGGCTGAGGCGCTGGGCTTAACCCTCCCCTGGAATAGCTGTATCCCGGCAGTTTATGGCAAGAGAAGAGCCTTAGCTAAAGAATCCGGAGCCAAGGTTATGCAGTTATGGCGTAACAACATTACACCTTCGCGTATCTTAAGCCGTAAAGCTTTTGAGAATGCAATTACGGTGGATATGGCTATCGGCGGTTCTACCAATACCGTCCTGCACCTGCCGGCTATTGCCAATGAAGCCGGCATTCCCCTAGATTTAGACCTCTTCGATAAGATAAGCAAGAGAACCCCACGAATATGTAACTTTAACCCCTACGGACCCTACTTCCTTGAAGACCTATATACCTCCGGCGGACTGCAAGTAGTGATGAAGGAGCTTTCTAAAAAAGGGCTACTTCACCTTGATGTCCCCACCGTTAGTGGTAAGACGCTGGGTGAAATCCTGGAAGGTGTTACAACCCCACAAAATGATGTGGTAAGAAGCATTGATAGCCCCTACCACCCAGAAGGAGGAATCGCCATCCTTTACGGGAACCTGGCACCGAAAGGCGCTGTAGTTAAACAAGCGGCAGTAAGACCCCAGATGTTCAAGCACCAAGGTCCAGCCAGGGTTTTTAATATTATGGAGGAAGCAGTAGAGGCAATAAAGTCAGGCAAGATAGATAAGGGAGACGTAGTAGTAATCAGATATGAGGGACCAAAGGGCGGGCCAGGATTTAGAGAAATGCTCTACGCCACCCGGGCAATAGTGGGTATGGGTCTGGATGGTAATGTGGCTCTGGTTACTGATGGCAGGTTTTCCGGAGCTACCAAAGGGGCAGCCATCGGCCATGTTTCTCCAGAGGCTATGGAAGGCGGGACAATAGCTATTGTTGAGGAAGGAGACATTATCGAGATAGATATACCCGGAAAGACCTTGAAGGTGAGGTTAACCCAAGAAGAGATAGATAAGCGTTTAGCTAAATGGTCACCACCGCCACTAAAAAGAGGGGTCAAGCCCTATCTGCGAAGGTACTCTGCCATGGTAACCTCAGCCAGCACCGGGGCTGTCCTTAAACCACCAGCCTAGGATACTATCTTTAACTGGATAGTTTCTTAACGCTTTTTCTCCTTAAGTGCTTTAAGGATTTTCTCCCTAGTAATTGGCAAATCCGTTATTCTCACCCCAACTGCATCGTAAATAGCGTTGGCAATTGAAGGTGCTATCGGTGGCACCAGGACTTCGGCTATCCCTTTAGCCCCATATGGGTTATCCTTATGGGGCACCGGTGCCATCAGCAGCGTAACATTCTGGTTAGCCGGCATATCCTGAAAGGTTGTCACGAGGTAGTCCCTGAGGTTGGGGTTAAGGACTCTACCCTCATCCATTATCATCTCTTCCCACAAGGCAATACCAATACCCATACCCAGAGCACCTTCCATCTGCTGCTGGCACATCTTGGGGTTTACCGGAAAACCCATATCACCAGCGGTAGCCACCTTTTCTATCTTCACTTCCCCGGTCTCTACATTAACCGCTAGTTCAGTAACCTGGGCTGCATAGCTATAGAAAGAGGCAGCCCGCAGTCCTTTCCGGGCAGCCTCAGGGTCAATCTCCCCGGTTTTGAGATTCTCGTAGACAAAGGGCTGATTCCACACTCCCCTGCCTACTATCTCCCCCCTTTCTTCCAAAAAGGCGCCAAACGCTTGTGGTGAGGTTGGTCTCTCAACGATAAAGAGTTCTTTGACCCTGATTGAGCGAGCTGGAGAAGATTTGATATAAACTTCACCATCAGCAGTCTCAAGGTCTTCAGGTAGCACCCCCAGCCTGGGTGCGGCAAGCTCAAATAGCTGCTTTTTGGCATCCTGGCAAGCAAGGTAAATCGTCTTGCCTAACTGAAAGGTAGTGCGTGAGGAGGAGGAAGCTGGAAAGTAAGGCGTAGCATCAGTATCTGCGGCTACAATTCTGACCCTGTCTATAGATAAGCCAAACTCCTCAGCCGCAATCTGAGATAGAACTGTCTTGGCACCCTGACCCACTTCATCTGCGGAGTGACGCAGCTCAATACTGCCGTCTTCCAGTATCCTCACCAGAGCCACCGCTGCCGTGGGAGCCATGCTGTATTTATTGGCTACGGCTAGCCCCCTCCCCTTCCTCCAGAGACCTTCAGCCTTAACCGGTGTTTTACCCCACTCAACCGTTTTGGTTACCTCTTTAAGACACTCCTCAGCACCAATGCTGTGTACAATCTCCCCCTGCGGGTTTGGTTCACCCTCTTTAAGGAAGTTCTTCATCCTTATCTGGGCAGGGTCAATTCCTAGCTTTTCCGCCAGCATATCCATGTGGGACTCTATTGCCCAGGTTACCTCGTTTGAGCCAAATCCCCTAAAGGCCAAAGCCGAAGAGGTATTAGTGTAGATACCATAGGAATCTACCTTTAAGTTTGGAGTACGATATGAGCCCATTGTCCCGAAGTTACTATTCCTAACCCCCAATATGCCCAGTGAGGAGTAGGCACCAATGTTGAAAAGAAGCCTCATCTCCCTAGCTACAAGGGTGCCATCTCTTCTCACCCCGTCCTTGATATAAATAACAGCGGGTATTCTGGTACCGCCACACTTAAACATCTCTTCCCGGGTGAAGCTGTATTTAACCGGTCTATCGGTCTTAAGCGCCAGGGAAATAACAATCGGGTCAGCGGTCAGTCCGACCTTGCCACCAAATGAACCGCCAACATTACTCGGGGCAACTACTTTTATCTTTGAAGGCGGGATACCAAAGATTCCAGTATAGTACTGTTTTAAAAGGTGTATTCCCTGCTGCCCTACCCACACCGTTATGCCGCCATCAGGCTGTCTCTGCGCAATCCAGGTATGAGGCTCCGCCTCAATATGATGGATTCGGGCTAAGCTAAACCTACCTTCCAGCACCAAGTCAGCCTCTTTAAAGCCCTGCTCCACATCGCCGTGCCGAATCTTATAGTGATGGGCAACATTGGGTCGCTCCGCAACCGGCTGGGGGGTTAAAAACAGCCCCAACTGGTAACTTAAGAGGTCAGGGTGAACCACAGCGGCTGGGTTTTGCTTAAAGGCTTCTTCAGGGTCAAATATGGCCGGCAGTTCCTCATATTTGACCTCAATTAGTTCAATTGCTTTTTCGGCAATATCCAAACTGTCAGCGGCTAAAGCAGCTACCCCCTCCCCTGCATAGCGGACCACATCCTTGGCCAGAATATACTGGTCAAAGACAAACAGCCCATACCTTTTCTCAAGTACATCTTTACCGGTAAGAACTACCCTTACCCCAGGTAACCTTTCCGCTTTAGAAGTATTAATGCTTAAAATCCTGGCGTGTGCATAAGGACTCCTTAAGATTTTGGCATAAAGCATACCCGGCAAACTCATATCGCTGCAGAACCTTGCCTTACCAGTTACCTTCTCCAAGGCATCCAGTCTGGTTACACTCTTACCTAAAACCTTATACTCCGCCATCTTATCTCCCCTTACCATAACCTGTCCCAGAAACGGACTTTTTCATCTTTTCCTTGGCTGCCATGATGGCTTCGGTTACCTTGACATACCCGGTGCACCGGCAGAGGTTACCACTCATCGCCAGGCGTACCTCATCCTCGGTGGCATCTGGGTTTTCATCCAAACAAGCCTTAGCCGTTATTATCATCCCCGGTATGCAGTAGCCACATTGCACCGCAAAATGCTCAATAAATGCCTCCTGCAAGGGGTGAAGCCCTTCAGGAGTAGCCAGTCCTTCAATAGTCAGGATTTCCCTTCCCTGAGCTTGGGGTGCCAGCACTAAACAACTTGATACCACCTTGCCCTCCAAAAGGACATTACAGGCACCGCAGTCACCAGTACCACAAGACACTTTGGTCCCCAGTAGCCCGAGCTCATCCCGCAACACCTCAGCTAATGTCCGCCATGGCTCAACAAATACCTCACGCATCTCCCCGTTTAGCTTTAACTCCAGGCGCTGTTTCATCTTTAAAAGAAACCTCCTTCTGCTTAGGGCAGCTCCTATACTGATTTGGCTAGCTTGAGAGCCCCTCTTATCGCCTCCCAAGTCCTGACCCTGACCATCTCCCGCCGGTATTCAGCCGAACCTCGGACATCATCTATCGGGCTTGATTCATCTGATGTTACCCGGGCAGCCTCCTCAATAAGCCCATCGCTAATCTTCTGGCCCTTAAGGAGAGCCTCCGCCCTCTTAGCCCTTATCGGTGTTGGTGCTACAGCACCAAGCGCTATATCAACCTCTTCAAAAACACTATCTCTTATGTCCAGAGTAACCACCGCTGCCACCCCGACTACGGCTAGGCCTGCCGCCCCCTTAACACCATGTTTTAAGTACATCCCACCGGTGTGAGCTGGTACGGCAGGTACTTGAATCTCAATCATTAATTCATCAGGCTTAAGAGTAGTGACCCCGGGGCCGATAAAGAACTCCTCAAGAGGAACTATTCTTTCCCCGGCAGTACCAGTAAGCTTTACCGCCCCCTTAAGGGCAAGCAGGGGTGGTGCCATATCGGCGGAGGGTGCCGCATTACACAAATTACCACCAATTGTAGCCATATTCCGTATGGCAATGGTAGCCAGCCGAGCCGCTGCCTGAGAGATAATCCGATAACTTGACTTAAGCTCTGGGGCACGTTCAAGACCAGCAATGGTGGTAAGGGCACCAATTCTTAGGCCCTTGTCACCATCTAAATGAACATAATTAAGACCGGCGATGCGTCCAAGGTTAATAACATACCGGGGCTTTATTTCCCGCTCCCTCATCATCACCACTAAATCGGTGCCACCAGCGAGAATCTTGGCTCCTTCCCCGTATTTTTTAAGTAGCGATACCGCCTCTTCAACCGTTGCTGGTTCAAAATATTCAAAAGGCCCCATCTTTCTACTCCACATACATTACCGATTTACTATTAAGCTACTGGCTCTTGCCTTGATTTTTGAGCGTCTCCAGTTCCAGAGTGTAATCCTCCCAGGTATTAATATTACGGAGTATATCGTCGGTAGAAACATCCACTTCGTATATATCATCCTGATGCCGCTGCATCAGCTGCCTTAAGCCGATGCTTTCATCTAGCCCAAACACCTCATCAAAGTATTTGCGGGAAATAATAACCGGGTGACCATGCTTACCCCGATAACAGGGTAGGACAATGCCGGCGCTACCTTCAGCAAAGGCAGCAGCAATCTTCCTTAGCATGTCTCCCCCGATGAATGGCTGGTCAACAAGGCAGATTAGAACCCCTCGGGCAGTTTTGCTGACGGCGCGCAGTCCACACTGGATTGAGGAAAGCATCCCCCGCTCGTATTCTTCATTTAATACCAAGTGAACCGGGTATTCCTTAAGCTCTGATTGGAGAAGCTCGTGGTTATAACCCGAGACTACAATAATAGAGCCGGTATTTAGTGCTCCAAGTTTCTGAATAATGGTGCCAATAATATTATTGTCTCCAAAGCTAAGCAACGGCTTGAATGCCCCCATCCGGCTTGAATACCCAGCGGCGATGATTAGAGCGTCTATGTTATCAAAGTGTGGACTCATACTTGGTATGCAATATAGCACAGCCACCGCTTGGCATCAAGACATTTAGGCTGGTAATGGGGGGAGCTTTTTTAATAAATATTTACCCGGTCTTGACCCTCCAGCCACTGGTGTAAACATTCATCCTTTTTCCCCTGACAAAACCGACGAGGGTGATACCCAAACTATCCGCCAGCCTTACCGCCATGTTAGTCGGAGCTGACTTGGAGATAATTACCGGGATTTTTCTTTTGGCTACCTTGAGTAATATCTCCGAGGAGATTCTGCCGCTGGTGACTATCATCCGCCCATCAAGAGATATGTCTTCCAGGAGACACCGACCGAAGATTTTATCAATGGCATTATGCCGGCCAATGTCCTCGGCAAAAATCAGGATTTTCTTCCCGTCAGAGAGGGCAGCGCTGTGAACACCACCTGTTGCCCTGAAAAGCTGGGAGCGGTATTGAAACTCATAAACTAGGTCAAATATTTCATTAGCCATTACCACAAGTTGAGAATCCACCCTTTCCTGGTCCTGGATATCAGCCGCGCTGTAAAAAGAAGCCCCCCGCCCACAACCTGAAGTTATCAGCCGTTTAAATATTTGCTCGGTAGAACCTTTATCCCCCCGGGTTTCCACCCTGACCACACCCCTCACCTCATCAACTAAAACCTTCCTGATTTCGTCTTTTCCTTTGATTAATCCCTCAGAATAAAGGAAACCAATAGCTAAATACTTCAAGTCTACGGGGGAGCAGAGTAAGGTCACCAGTTCCTTTTCGTTCAGAATAATGGTCAGGGGAAGCTCCCTGACCACCTTGTCTATACCATCGCTACTTCCTTCTTCACCAACGCGCCGGATGGGGAACTCTTCGGTGCTTTCTATCACCACTCTGCCTCCAGCACCTTGACTTCATCCCCCGGCTTTACCACCCCTTCCCTAATTACCCTGGCAAACACCCCCTCTTTGGGCATCACACACTTGCCTACCTGACGGAAGATGGCACACCCCGAATGGCACTTCTTGCCAATCTGGCTAACCTCTAAAATAGCCGCTTCCCCCACCTTAAGTCGCGTGCCTAAAGAAAGCAAGATAAGCTCTATCCCCTCAGTGGTAAGGTTTTCAGCAAAATCCCCGGGACCGATATCAAGACCCAGGCTTCGCATTTTATTAATGCTCTCAACGGCAAGCAGGCTCACCTGACGATGGGTATTCAAATCAGCATGGGCATCGCCACTGAGACCATAATTTTCTTTAAGCCGGCCTTCGGCTACAGCCTCTTTCCTGGTGCCCTTCTTCTCACTCCTACAAACGGCAATTATTTTCGCCATGCTCTTACCTTCTTCTACTATCTTTCTCTTTTTACCAGTGGTGACATCGCCCTGAGTCTGGCTACAACCGGGGGCAATACCTCCAGGACTCGCTCTATCTCCTCCTCACTGGTCCACTTACCCAGCGTAAACCGTAGCGAACCACGGGCTTGTTCTAGCGGTACCCCTAGCGCCAAGAGTACATGGGACGGCTCAGCACTTGGGGAACTGCAGGCTGAGCCAGTAGAGGCACAAATGCCCTCAAGATCCAGATTAAGCAGAACGGCTTCCCCTTCCACAAACTTGACAGAAACATTGATATTATTAGGCAGCCTTCTTTGTGGATGTCCATTTAAGCGGATGTCATCAATCCGCTCCATAAGACCCTTAATCAGTTGGTCACGAAGGTTGACCAGCTGCCCTGCCTCCTCACTCATCTCTCTTTGGGCAAGCTCTACTGCCTTACCTAAGCCCACGATAGCGGGGACATTTTCCGTGCTTGCCCGGCGCCCCTGCTCCTGTTCCCCGCCATGCATCAAGGAAACTATCCTGGTGCCCTTTCTAATATATAGTGCCCCCACCCCCTTTGGTCCATAAAGTTTGTGGGCTGAGATAGAGAGCAGGTCCACCCCAAGCTCATTTACATCAACCGGGACGTGCCCTACCGTCTGTACCGCATCAGTATGTAAATAAACCCCGGCTTCTTTGGCAATCCTTCCTATCTCAGCTATGGGCTCTATGGTACCGATCTCATTATTGGCCTGCATCACCGAAATGAGAATGGTTTTATCGGTAATCACCCTCTTAACATCCTCAGGGTCAACCAGACCGTGTTCATCCACTGGAAGGTAAGTTAGGCTAAACCCTCTTGCTTCCAGAAACTTGCATGTTTCAAGGACAGCGTGATGTTCAATGGTAGTGGTGATGATGTGATTACCCCTGTCCTCATTGGCAAAGGCAACACCCTCAAGGGCAAAGTTATCTGCCTCGGTACCGCCACTGGTAAAAACAATCTCCTCACTTTCAGCACCGATAAGGTCGGCAACTAAGACCCTCGCTTGCTCTATGGCACTCTTTGCTTCTTGACCGCAGACATAGAGGCTTGAAGGATTACCAAATGCCTCGGTAAAATAAGGCACCATTGCCTTTACTACCTCGGGATGTGTCGGCGTCGTCGCTGCATAGTCAAGGTATATCCTTTTCACTGCCTTCCTCACCCCCGATTTATTTCCCTTTTGATTTTCTTCTTCGCCTTTAATTCATCTGCGGGGGGTGCTATCCCACTCGACTGCTCCAGCTTCTTCAGGCGTTCCTCCAGCTTATCCTGCTCTTCAACGAGAACCCTTAAAGCTTCAGATACTGGGTCAGGTAGCCTGCCGTGCTCCAAATCCAGAATTGGTTTATGGCGCTCCTCTACCGTTCTCCCCGGGATTCCCACCACTGTAGCCCCGGGTGGCACTGATTCTATGACCACTGAGCCTGAGCCAATTATGGCCTCATCACCGATGGTGATGGCACCCAGGGCTACTGCCCCAGTGCCAATTACCACATTATTACCCACCGTAGGATGTCGCTTCCCTTTCTTTAAGGTGGTTCCACCCAAAACTACCCCTTGGTACATCAGCACATCGTCCCCAATTTCAGTCGTCTCCCCGATGACCACCCCAGCTCCGTGGTCGATGAAGAAACGCCTGCCAATCTTAGCCCCGGGATGGATTTCAATCGCAGTTAAAAAACGACTAATGTGGGAGAGAAAGCGAGCCAGAAACCGAAGTTTATGTTGCCACAGGTAATGTGCCACACGATAAAACCACAAAGCGTGTAGTCCCGGATAGCAGAAGATAACCTCCATTACGCTTCTGGCTGCCGGGTCTTTAGCAAAAACCGTTTGAATGTCTTCCCTTAATCTCTTAAACAAGATGGTATCACTTCCTCCCTAGAAAGTAATCACGATTTCTCTAAAAACTCGTATCTCCCCTGACAGGCTGGGCAATCCTGACGAGGATTAACCCTGAGCCGCTGAAAGGTGCCCCGCCAAACATCAATAAAGATGAGGTCACGGTTTACTTCCTCAGCGCCAACCAGTATCTTCATCGCTTCAGCCGCCTCAAGAGAACCAATAACAAAAGGTGCCGGACCGATTATCCCCGCCGTATCAGAGGTAAAAATTGCCTTTGGGTCAGCACTTGGGAAACGGCACCTAAAGCAAGCCGTTTGGTGTGGGATGATAGTCATCGTCATCCCCAAAGAAGCCACCGCCCCACCATAAATCCACGGGATATTTTGCTTTAAAGAGACGTCGTTCATCAGCAGACGAATCTCAAAATTATCCGTCCCATCTAAAATCACATTAGCTCCACTAACTAACCCTTCGATACTGGTATGGTTTACCTCAGTGGCTATCCCTTCAACTTCAACCGAGGAATTTATCCTCTTTAGATGCCGCTCAGCAGCTATTGCCTTGGGCAACCTTAAGCCTACATCCTCCTCATCGTAAAGGACTTGTCGGTGCAGGTTATGGTATCGGATAATATCCCGATCAATAATTCTAACCCTGCCCACACCAGCACGCACCAGTGAGGTGGCAATAGTTGCCCCCAGACCACCGCAACCAATAATCACCACCGAGCTATTACCCAGTCTTTTTTGCCCCGCCTTACCAATACCAGGGAAAAGGATTTGCCTCGAATACCTATTGGTCACGCTAACTCATCACCCCTTTAGACTGCTCTTTTTGGCGCTGGCGCTCAACTAAATCCTTTAAGGTGGTAGACTCTAAAACTGCATTTATAGCTTGTTCCAGTTCACCCCACACATCCCGCGTAGCACAGAACTCGGAACGTGGACACTCCATAGGGTTGCTCACACACTCTACCGGGGCAATTGAACCCTCAAGAAGCTCAACTACCTCCTTAAGCTTTATCTCTTGGGGAGGCTTAGCCAGCCATACCCCTCCCCGAGCACCACGGATGCTCTTTACTATCCCGGCGTTTACAAAAGGACTAATTAGATGTTCCAGATATGCCAGCGGTATCTGCTGCCTTTGGGCAATATCTTTAAGCTGCACTGGACTCTCATTATTGTGCTGGGCCAAATCCAGAAGTGCCCTGGTTCCATATTTCCCTCGGGAAGAAATCTTCATCGCCTTACCCCCAATTGTTGACTAAAATAATCAACTTTCTCCAGTATAAAGCCGGTTAAGAGGCTCTGTCAATGGTTTTATTTTGACAGCATATAGTCCCAAATAATATAATTATATCGAGGGGATTTATTGGTATGGTTTAATTGTCTTTAATCCCTCAATATGTAACCTGTTGGTATAGAATAAATTCTGAAGGAGGAAAGTAGAAAGAATGATTACCGGTGAACAATATAAAGAGAGAATTGCCAAACAGAAGCCAAATGTTTACATGGGCGGTAAAATTATTGACCGCTTCGACCCAAAGTTGCTTGGCGGAATCTACGTTATGGCGGCAACCTATGACTTGGCCTTTGACCCCGAACTCAAAGACGTGGGGACGGCTATTTCTCACCTCACCGGTGAGAAGATTAACCGTTTCACCCACATCCATCAGGGTGTGGAAGACCTCCTAAAAAAGCAGAAGATGACCCGCCTTTACTGTCAGGAGGTTGGCGGTTGTATTCAGCGCTGCATGGGTATTGATGCTTTAAATGCCCTATCAGTTGTTACTTATGAAGCCGACAAGCAGTTTGGCACTAAATATAATGAGAACTTCATTAACTTCCTAAAGAGGGTGCAGAAGGAAGACCTCTCTTTAAACTGCGCCCAGACAGATGTTAAGGGTAATCGTCCATGGAGACCGCACGAGCAGAAAGACCCTGACCTTTATCTGCGGGTGGTTGAGAAGAGGCCCGATGGAATTATCGTCAATGGAGCCAAAGCCCATAATTCCTGCTCCACCTATGTTGATGAGATTATAGTGCTACCTACCCGTAATATGACCGAAGAGGAGACAGACTGGGCAGTAGCCTTTGCGGTGCCTCCAGACTGGGAAGGGATAACCCTGATTAATGCCGCCTACTCACCAAATAAACGCAAGAAACTTGAAGCCCCGTACAACAAGATTGGTATGGGGCACTCTGTCACCGTCTTTGACCACGTCCTTATCCCCTGGGAACGCGTTTTCCTCTGCGGTGAGGCCGCTCTGGCGGGCAAGCTGGCACTTCTCTTTGCCCTTTTCCACCGCCACAGCTACACCGGTTGCAAAGCCGCCGTATCTGAAATATTTACCGGCGCCACGGCGCTGGCAGCTGAATATAATGGCATTGAGCGTGCCCAACATGTACGGCACACGCTAGCTGACATGATTCAGATTGTAGACCTAATCTATGCCGCCGGGATTGCGGCGGCGATACATTCTATCAAGGCTGAATCCGGTACCTACATCCCCGATTCAAACTACTGCAATGCCGGACGCATGATGGCTGGAGAATCCATCTACAAAGAATATGAAGCCCTAGCTGCCACCGCTGGCGGTCTGCCGGCTACCCTGCCACCTGAGGAAGACTTCTACAATGAAAAGACCCGTCCTTACCTAGAAAAATACATCATGCGCAACCCCGAGGTATCAGCCGAGAACCAGCATCGTGCCTTCCGCATGTTCCAGGACATGATGTCATCAGCCTGGGGTGGTCATAAGCTAATCGATTACCTACATGGTGGTGGCTCGCCAGTAATAGAAAAGGTCGCCATCTACCGCGACCATAACATTAATCATTCCAAGAACATAGCCAAGAAACTGGCCGGCATCCCGTTTGAGGGCACAACTAAAAATATTGACAACCGCCTCTCTCACGCCTGGCTCTAATTAAAGGGTTTTGGCGGGCAGCTTTAGAAAGCTGCCCGCCTTTTTATATTGACTTCGCGGTGAGTATCATGTTATAGTTTAAAAAACCAAATACTTCCGCTAGGGGAGCTTGAGAGCTGAGAGTCCAAAGGGACAACCCTTGGAACCTGAACTTGGTAATGCGAGCGTAGGGAAGCGGCAAACTCAAAAAAACCAGAAGTCTCAAGCCAAAGCTCCTGGTTTTTCTTTTTGCTCCCCAGCCACCATCATAAATTAATAAGGAGGACAGCGTGCTACCACAGATTGGAAAAGTAGATAGAGCAACTTTTGACGAGCTAATCTTCCCCCGTCTAGGTAAAAAAGACAAAACCGTCCTGATAGGGCCACAGCATGGGGTTGATGCGGCAGCAATTGAACTGCCAGACGGGAGCGTCATGGTTCTGGCTGAAGACCCCACCTTTGGCATGCCGGTACTCATGCCACACTTCGGCTGGGCCATTGTGCACATCTGTGCCAGTGATGTGGCCGTACTCGGGGTCAAGCCAAGATACATGACCATCTGCCTAATGCTGCCACCCGGAACCGAGGACAAGGTGCTGGAGAACATCTGGAAGGAAATCCACCAGGAATGCCAAAAGCTGGAGATAACCATCGTCGGTGGGCATACCGGCGTCTACCCGGGGATAGCCTACCCCCTAAATGGTGGTTGCACTATGATTGGCCTGGGCAAAAAAGACCAGCTTACCCCTGCCTCTAATGCCCGAGTTGGGGACAGGGTGATTTTAACCAAAGGCCCAGCCATTGAGGCTGCCGGCATACTTGCCTTGCAGGCCGAAAAAACCCTAACCAAGAAATTTGGCAAGGCTTTAACCGAGAAAGCCAAAGGTTATTTCTTTGATATGACCGTAGTTAAGGATGCCTTGGTAGCAGCGCCGTATGCCCACGCCATGCACGATGCCACCGAAGGCGGGTTAATTAACTGTGTCTATGAGATAGTAGCTGCTTCTGGCACCGGGGTGACCTTATTTGAAGAAAAGATATTTATCCCTGAAGAGATTAAAGCCATTTGTGACCATTTCAATATCGACCCGCTTATCTCAATCAGCGAAGGGACACTGGTGATAACAGCTACACCGGAGAATACCCCTCGCCTCTTAAGTGATTTGAAGCAAAATGGGATACCGGCATGGGAGATAGGTGAGGTGACAGTAAAAGACAGGGTATTCATCCGCAGTGATGGCAAACGGGAGGAGCTAACACCGGTTAGTGTTGACCCCTTCTGGGAGGCTTACTTCAGCACGCTGGAGGGATGAAAATGGCTAGCGCCAAAGAAATAGAGATGGTATTGGGAAACCTGGTATCTGCAGTTGGTATGCTTGAGGGCTCTGGGGAGTTTACTCAGCTCATACCTGAGGTAAGGGTCAATCTGGTCTATGCCCTACCGGAAGCAAAGACACCTCAAGAGGTAGCGGCGGTGGAGGGCAGGATAACCGCACTGCGGGGTCTGCCTCATGCTTCAGGCATGCCAAGGTTGGGGGCATCAGACCATATGGCCAGGCTGATAATCGAGATAAGAAAATATGACCCCCTAGTTAATGCCGGCATCAACTTCAAATGTGATAAATTAGCTATTGAGGTTGTAAAGCAATACTGCTCCGAGAAAGACTTACTCTTTGGCTGGATTGACCGGACTAAAGAACCGCCTGAGGTAGCCCAGAAGGACGGTGCCTCAATGCCGTGGAAGATAAAACAGCTGGTTAAAAGCTCGGGTGGCGTGCCCCGACTATTCTATGAGGGAGAAGGCTGGGGGAAAGAACCACTATTTGTCGCCCTGGGTAAGGATGCCGTTGAGGTAAGCCGAATTGCCATTGAAATCGCCCGGCGCTACCATCAGAAAAAGCAGGCCTGAGGCATTAATTTTATGTCAACTAAAGTCACCCGCCGGGGATTGAAATTCCAGCATTTTTATATTAAGGTTTAGAAACTATGCTTGCCGAAATATATGCTGCCATCGCCATAATCGGTAGTTATCTTATCGGCTCCTTCCCTACGGCTTATATTGTAACTCGCCTGCGCCGTGGCGTTGACATCCGCCAAATTGGCACCCGGAACATGGGGGCGATGAATGTTTTCTACAAAATCGGGATTGCCGAGGGCCTGCTGGTTCTGGCTACCGACATCGGCAAAGGGGCAGCAGCAGTTTTTATAGCTCGCCAACTTGGGACACCCGAAGCAGTCCAGCTTGCCTCAGGGGTTGCTGTAGTCTTGGGCCATGCCTTTCCAGTATTCCTCAGATTCCGTGGTGGTAGGGGGGGAGCCACCTGTATTGGCGCACTTGTCTTCCTAATGCCCTGGGGCATTCCCTTCTTCCTCGGTATCTTCCTGCTACTGCTGCTTATCACCCGCGTCCCTACCATCAGCTACTCTCTAGCTTTCTTCTGTTTTCCCTTTATCGCCTGGCTAATATATGACTCAGGAACACTGATTATTTTCTCAATAATGCTACCACTACTGCCGCTGATAAAGTATATACCCAGGATAA
>JAUVZV010000036.1 GCA_030602375.1 Chloroflexota bacterium
TAATAACATTCGTTTCATTTTATCCCCTTTTCCCAAAACTCATCTATTAAGGGAAGCTTGAAGGGGCTTGCCCCTTTAAAACCTCTCCTCCCCCTCTCCTTTCCAAGGAGAGGGGGATAAAGGGGGTGAGGTTACTAAACAATCTTAAATCCACCTTGTCCTCTTGCTCATGCTCTTGGCTGAAGTGATACTTGGCAGGTGTTCCTCGGTAAGAGTAGACTCCACCAGTTGCCAGAACTGCTCTCTGTCAGCACCCGATAGCACTGCCTTTTCGTGGGCTTCGGTTAGCGCCACCGGGTAGCCCTGCCCGCGACGGCACTGGTCTAGGGTCAAGCCGTGAACCAGCTCAACTAAACTCTCATCATTGGCTACCCAATGCGGGATTTCAATCCTGGCGATTTCATCATCAACATTAAGATAGAAAAAGTAGACCCAGTGCGGGCCATAGTACTGCTTAACGATTGATGACTGGCTTATAAAAAGTGCCGAGCGTTCCCCCGGACCAAGTAGATTTGAAAAAAGCTCCCGGTCCTGAACCCCAGAAACTGCCTCACACCCCCTTTTCTGGTCAGACGAGCAGTAACGGTCGCAATCAGGGGGGTCATAGGGGCAGATAGCTACCCGCAGCGTATTAACCACATCGGTGCTGCGGGAGAAGCTGATGTAGCTTGCCGGAGCCAGTTGCCGCTCATTATTTAGCTTTCTTATCTCGTCAAGATGCTTGAGAAATCCGTTTTGAAGTAGCGCTTCAGTAACGAACTGAGGATAAACCTTTCCTGCCAGCCCCCAGAGGATGAGCGAGCCGTCAAGCAGTGCCAGGGTCGGGCTAGTGCTCTCAAGATTATAGGCTAGACCGGCTAAAGCTTGGCATTCATCCACACTGCGCTTGAGACTGAGCAGGGTGCCTTCTAGTAGTTGCTCTGGATTTTTTGCCCCGGCTGGGGTTAAGACCAGTTCTTCATCCCCAGAATAAAGGTGTGGGGAACTATCAAGATTAGCAGAAGGTGAGTTCCCGTAATGAAGGATGACCATGCCGATGTTGATAAGATAACACCTGGTGAGCCGGTGGCGGTCAACATCAATGTGGGAACCGTCAGTGGCGATGACATTAAATTCGGTAGGCTTGGTGGGTGCCGGGTAGTGTTGGGCAAGCCCATCAACCAAACCAGCCACCAGCCAGGTGGTCTTAGAAAGTTGAATCTTTCTTTTTAAGGTGTCAAGGTCAGCCGGCGGGTTACGGAGAATATCTAGGGCTTGGAGGAGACGCTGCCTTCTTTCCGCAGCCTCAGCCTTAAGCCTGGCTACCATGCCTTCAACCTGTGCTGCAACCTTGGTTAAGTCTAGTGACACCCCTCTTAACCCTTGACCTTACTGGGATAGATAACTCTATAACTAGAGTATAATTCATTAAAGTAGCCAACTCAACTGGGTATGAGCTACAAGTGATAGTAATGCTATAATATAATATTTAGGAATCTTTGGCTTGGGTAAAGGCATTTTTATTTATGCTCGCTTTTTTATTAAGTGTGGCTTTAATCTCACTTTCCGGGGTGATGATACCCGGTCCCAACTTTGCCGTGGCCGTAGCCAAAAGTTATAAATCTCCGCTTGCCGGAACACAGGTCGCCCTGGGGCACTCTCTGGTAGAAGTCCCGGTAATGTTTCTCATTTACTTCGGGCTGGCCAATTTCTTCGAGAATGAGCTGGTGCAGATAGTTTTGAACTTTCTTGGTGGGGGTATGCTCATCTGGATTGGCTCAATCCTGTTTAGACGGGTTACTAGTAGTGATGAAATGGGCAGGGACTTACCCTATAACTCAATCGTGGCTGGGGCAGCTACCAGTGCCTTCAACCCAATGTTTATCCTCTGGTGGGCAACAATTGGCAGTATGCTGGTGATGAAGTCCCTTAATTTTGGCGCTATCGGCTTTGGTTTGTTTATCCCGGTACACCTGGCATGTGATTTTATCTGGCTTTCTTTTGTTTCCGTCCTGGTCTATAGGACCAAGTCGCTCTGGGGCAGGAAATTTCAAACCGGGCTGCTTACTGCCTCTGGGTTACTGCTTTTAGGCTTTGGAGTTTGGTTTCTGGTCTCAGGTCTGCGGATGGTGCTATAGTTTTATTAGGTTTAAAAAAGTGGCACAATGAAAGTAGGCTATATCTATGACCCTATATACTTAAGACATGATACCGGGCAGCATGTGGAAAATGCCCGTCGGCTGGAGGCGGTTACCGCCCATCTGGAGAAGACGGGGCTCAAGGATAAGCTTAAACTTATTTTACCCCGGGCGGCTTCGGTTGAAGAACTGGCTTCGGTTCATCACAGTCGGCATATTTCATATATCCGGGAAGTAGCAGCCAGGGGTGGCGGCTGGCTTGATGCTGATACCTTGATGTCAGCCGACTCTTACGAGGCTGCCATTTACGCTGCTGGTGGCTTAATTCGGGGGACTGAGGCAGTTGTAAGTAATGAGGTGGATAGCGCCTTTGCCTTGGTCAGGCCACCGGGGCACCACGCTACCTTCCAGCGGGCGATGGGTTTCTGCCTTTTCAATAATGTGGCGATTGCTACCAAATATGCTCTAACTAACTCGGGGCTTAGGCGTATTGCAATTATTGACTTTGATGTGCACCATGGTAATGGAACACAGGACGCCTTTTACTATGACCCGCAGGTGCTTTATATATCAACCCATCAGGCACCTTTTTATCCCGGAACGGGCGGTGCTGAGGAAATCGGTGCTGGAGAGGGTGAGGGGACCACAGTTAATATACCACTGCCTTCTGGCTGCGGTGATGCCGAGTATTTAGAGGTCTTCAAGCAGATTGTTGTCCCTGCAATAAGAGGCTATAAACCAGAACTTATTCTGGTCTCTGCCGGCTATGACCTCCACTGGGCTGATGAACTGGCTTTGATGCAGGTAACTTTAACCGGCTTTGTCCAGATGGCAGAAATTATCAAGGGGCTGGCTGATGAGCTATGCCAAGGACGGCTGGTCTTTACCTTGGAGGGTGGCTACAACCTTGCGGCTTTATCATCATCGGTAGGGGCCACTTTCGAGGTTCTTTTGGGTAATGATGACATCAAGGACACTTTGGGTAAGCCGCCCTACCCGGTGGGGGCACCCAATATAGCACCAATTATTAGGTCAATAAAGGAAATCCATCAGCTAACTTAGGTCTTCTTTTCCCGTATCTCGCAGGTAATAATAGAACAGCGGGGGCATTTCCCGTCGCAAGGCTCAACGTGGATAGTTATGCTGGTATTCTTAAACTTGTTTCTTACATGTTGTTCCAGATGGTCACACATCCGATGAGCCTCCTCAATGCTGACATTCTTGGGCATTACCAGGTGAAGGTCAATGTAACGCCGGCTTCCTGCCTTGCGAGTGCGGAATTTATGGACACCGACTAATTCACCACTGTGCTCCATGATAGAAGACATTATCTTATCCTCTTCTGCTTTGGGTAGTCTGGTGTCCATCAGACCCCAAAATGACTTTTTGGTTATATCATAAGCTGCCTTAATGATTAGCAGGGCTACCACCAAGGCGATTATTGGGTCAAGTACATTAAGTCCGGTCAGCCGCACCACGACTAGGCCGACGAGAACACCCAGTGAGGTTAGAACATCGGTGGTGAGGTGACGGGCGTCTGCTTCCAGCGCAATTGAGTCGGTTGAGCGTGAGACCTTGAGTAGATGGCGGGAAACAAATATGTTTACCACAATCGAGACCGCCATTACCACGATTCCCACTTCCACCAGCTCAATTAAAGCACTGGTGATGAGCCTTTTTATTGCCTCATAAATAATAATACCAGCAGCAACAAAGATTAAGCCCCCCTCCACCGCCCCGCTGATATTCTCAACCTTACCATGGCCATAGGGATGGAGCTTATCGGCGGGCTTGTCTGATATTCTGACACTTAAAAAGGCAATAACTGCTGCTACTAGGTCAAGTAGGCTGTGGATTGCTTCAGCTAAGATGGCAATACTTCCAGTGATAAGACCTGCCGCTATCTTAAGTAGTATCAGCAGGCTATTAGAGGCAATGGAAAGTCCAGCTGCTTTGGACTTGGTTTCGAACATCAGCCATCACTCATCTTTAGCCTTGGGTAGGGGACGGCGACCAATGAATCTGCCCCACTCGCCCCTCTCCCACACCACCAGCAGGGTAGGGGCAATAAAGAGTGAACTAAAAGTCCCGGCAATAATACCGATAATCAGCACGATGGCAAAATTCTGGATGGTTACCCCGACGAAGAGCAGTAGTGCCAGGACTACAAAGAGGGTGGTTAGACTGGTATTTATGGAACGACCCAGCGTTTCCACCAGGCTGTTATTGACTACTATCTCAAAGTCAGTACTGACGTTTAGTGTTAGGTTCTCGCGGATTCGGTCAAAAACAACCACAGTGTTATTAACACTGTAGCCAATAACCGCTAGGGTGCCGGTAATGAACATCAAATTGACTTCCCAATTAAGTATGGCGCTAATAATTGAAAAAACGCCCACCGCTACCAGTACATCATGGATTAAGGCGATTATGGCGCAGGTGCCATAATGAAATGGCTTGGGCATGCGGTGAAATGCCCAGGTAACATAAAAAAGTATCCCGATTGCAGCAGCAAGAACGGCAATACCGGCATTGCGTGTCGTTTCTTCGGCTATCATTGGTGATACTGAGTAGAACTCAGCCTCGGTAAGCTTACCGAATTTAGCCTCAAGGGCAGCCTCCAGTTTTAAGCGGTCTTCACCGGTGAGTCTTTCGGTGCGGATGATGTAGTTACCCTCTCCAGTACGCTGGATAATGACATTCCCATAACCTAGACTTGCCAATTCTTGCTTTAAGTCCGCTTGCTCAACTTCCTGCTCAAAGCGTAGTGTGATCATTGAGCCTGAGCTAAATTCAATCCCCATCTTAAGACCAAAACTTAACAGGGAAATAATGCTAATCAGGATGACTGCCCCTGAAATGAGGAAAAACCGGAACCTTTTGCCAACAATATCAAACATCATTTCCTACCTGAATAGATACTAAATAATGAAATCTTCGGTGCCAGTGGTGTGCCGACAAAGAGGCGAAGAAAAGTTCGGGTAACCACAATCGCCGTAAACATACTTACCGCAACACCGATAAAAAGGGTGGCGGCAAAACTCGTCACCGGCGCACTCTGCACAATGGCGCTGCCTAACCAGTATAAAATGATGCAGGCGATGAAGGTAGTGATATTGCTATCCCTGATTGCTGTCCAGGCGCGCTCAAATCCAGCCTCAACAGCGGCACCCAAGGTCCGCCCGGTTCTGAATTCCTCCTTCATCCGCTCGAAGATAAGCACATTGGCGTCTACTGCCAGGCCTACTGACAGGATAAATCCGCCCAGCCCAGCTAGGGTAAGGGTTACCGGGATTAATTTAAATAGTGCCAGTACCAAGCAGCCGTAGAAAATTAAGGCTAGACTGGCTAGTAGCCCGGGCAGGCGGTAGTAAATAATCATGAACAGCATCACCAGTATGATGCCGATAACTCCGGCTCTGGCGCTCAAGTCAATAAAATTGGCTCCCAGTATTGGAGATATGGTTTGTTCATAAATTGGGTTAAGGGGAATGGGAATAATGCCAGCATTAAGTAGTTTGGATAATTCGATAGCTTCACTTTCGGTCAAGCCAGTAATTATACCGCTGGTTGTAATTACTGCTTCTACAATAGGGGCAATAGGTTGTCCATCGGCTCCCAGTAGGTGCTCACCACTGAGGAAAATGCCTAGTGGCTTATGGAGAAGGCGACGGGTTATTTCTTCAGATAGCTTGCTCCCCTCTTCATTCCATTCAAAAAATAGCACAATGCCCTCATAGGGATCATGGCCTACCCGGGTATTCTCTCTAAAGTAGCTACTGTTAAGCACTTTTTCCTCGCCATCAATAGTAGCTGTCGTTGGTATCCACTCTTCTTCCCCGTCTTCATTTATTATGCGCTCTCTGAATTCAAGCAGTGCTGTCTCGCCAATCAGGTTTTTTGCCTTTTCCGCCTCACTAACGCCAGGTAACTCCACCAAGATTCGGTTTTCACCTTGTTTTTGTATAACCGGTTCGGTTACACCTAGGATATCAACCCTCTTTTTAATGACAGCGATGGCACTATCAATGGCTTCGGCTTCCTTTCCCGACTCAATAGAAGATAAATCAGCCTCATAGACCATGTGGATACCACCCTTTAGGTCCAGCCCCAACCTTATTCCTTCCCGGCCAAACCTTTCACTCTCCAGGGGCAGGAGTACCCAAAGGGATGTGGCAAATAATGCCAGCACTAATATCAGAATTAAAATATTTTTCCAGGTCATATTATTTTAACTTAATAGGTGGTCGCGGATATAGGAAAGAGCCTCCTCCCGGGTAGTAATTTCTCCACTAGCTAGGGCTTCGCGCACGGACTCCAGTATTTCGCCAATCCTGGGCCCAGGACTTAAGCTAAAGATATTAATTAAATCGTCTCCACTAACAAGCTTGGGGGGGGAGGTAACACTCTCCCTCTGAAAGCGTTGGGCTAGGACATATTCTACCATCTGAGTATGCTCTTGCCAATGCGCCAGAATGAGATTTGGACCCCTGGTGGCTAAATGGTCGGCCAGGCTTAGGTAAAGCGTCTCAATACCGGCATCATCGCTATCACGGAAATAACGGTAAATAGCCCGGGGTGAGGGAGGCCCTTCCTGGCTTAACTGTCCCGGCCTTAAGTGATGCTGGACTATAAGCTTTACTAGCCCGATTTCTTTGTTGCTGAATCTCAGCCTCTCTAAAATACCGCCTGCTATTTCTGCCCCCTCTTTAGCATGCCCCAGAAAGCGTATCCGCCCACCCGATTCAATAGTTTTGGTCTGGGGCTTGGCAATATCATGAAGGAGTGCTGCCAGTTTTAAGAGTGACCTTCTGCTGCTAGTGCTTGATACTTCTTGGTCAAAGTGCTGGACTAGCCTCTCTGACCAGGGGACGGAAGACAGGATCTGGCCCGTATCATACTCCCAGGCACCCTCTCTTAAGAGGAGGCTAGAGGTAATTACTGTCTTTAAGGAGTGCTCAAAAACGTCCCAGAAGTGCTCCTTGGGCTGCTCTACCCCCTTACTTTGAGCTAGCTCCGGGATAATATTAGTCAGTAGACCCAGTTCATCAAGGTAGGAGAGGAAATTACCAGCTTCAGGACTAACAAGTAGCCGGAGTAGTTCCTCCCTCACCCGCTCACCAGCAACACTAGCGATAAGGTGACAGTTACGCCTAATTAGAGTTTCCGTAGCCTGGTCAATACTAAAGCCAAACTCGGCAGCTAGCCTTACCGCCCTCAGTAGACGCGCGGCATCTTCCCTAAAGGTGGTCTCTCCCGTTGCCCGAATTTGACCCTGCTTGAGGTCTTCCCAGCCGCTAAAAGGGTCTATGAGCTGGACCTCTCTGCTGCCACTTGTAAGCTCACTTAGGCTGACTGCCATGGCATCTATGGTGAAATCGCGGCGGGCTAAATCCTGTTCTACCTTGCCCTTGAGGGTGGAGAAGTCAAGGTGCCACTGACCACTCCCAGCTGGTGCCTGCTTACTTACTAGGACTACCCTGGTTACTTGATTCGTCTTGTCAAGTAAAACATACTTTCCACCCAGAGCTTGGGCTATCCGGGGGGTGATCTCCAGTGCATTCGAAGCAATAGCAATATCGATATCAGCGCTGTCTATACTAAGCAGCGTGTCGCGTACAAAGCCACCAACCACATATGCCTTTATGCCCTGCCCGGTGAGGAAATTGCCTACTCTCTTAAGTAGTAGCCCGGCTCCGGGTTTAATAGATAACTGCAAAGCCTTCCTCACTCCTTAAAACACCCAAACTTAAACTATACTCCCAGTTGGCTAATTTATCAAGAGGAAATAAGGCTAAGGCTGTAGGGAAAGGCGGTTTTTCAGCCGGACTTAAAACGCGGCTTGTGGATTAATCCTTAACTTGCTTGGGCGCTGGGTATTGCTAAAATTAAAAACCCTAGTCGTTTTCCGTTTGTAAACCCTTAGCAATACTCTTTAGAGTGGTGAGGATGGCAATGACAGAGCGCTGTACTTCCATCGGCTCTTGGGCTAATACTTTAGCCACATAGGGGTCTAGTCGCGCTGTGGTATATTCTGGTTCTGCCTCAGTTACTTCAGTAGAGCTAGATGATAAGTAACCGGCGAAGGTAAATAACTGTCTTTCATCAAAGCCTAAAGGCTTGGCAATTCGGCGCAGAATGTGGGCTGAGGGGAAACGTTCCCCCCTCTCTATACGGCCTAGGTGTGAGGAAGATACCCCTGACATTTTAGACACTTCACGCAGTGTCAAGGGTATTGTGTTTCTCCGTTGCTTGATTATTCTGCCTAGATTTCTCCCGTTGTTGGTCATGTTTACCTCTTTTCCCTGTGCCTCTGGAATAAGATATTATAATTCGCCAAATGGCAAAATGTCAATAAGCATTTAACTTAAAGTCCTTTTCCGAGTGAGGTTACAGCCAAGATGACCAAAATTCTCACCCTTCTCATTCTCTAAGTTTAATAGAGGGATGTGAAAATTAGTGTGTACAATGTGAAGGAATTTGTGAAAAGTTACTGAGATTCAATAAATGTTGCGTAAAGTAATAAAGACAGCTGGCACTTGACAATTGGCACATTTGTTATATAATATAGCCATCTGGCACTTCGAAGGCTAACTATGCGGTTAATAACAAAGGTTTTTGAATTGTGTGACGGGCGCTACCCAAACCTGTCTGTGTTAGCCAAGGCAATGGGGCTATC
>JAUVZV010000021.1 GCA_030602375.1 Chloroflexota bacterium
TTGGCCTCATCACCGCCAGTGCCCCACCCAGGGCAAAGACCGCCCCCGAGGCACCAATACCTATGGAAAGCGGGGGTGCCAGAAGTAGATAAAAAATATTCCCCAATAGCCCACCGATAAAGTAAACAAGGAGAAACCTCCTCCCTCCAACCAGCAGGTACAAAAACCTGCCAAAGAAGAAAAGGGTAAACATATTGGCAAAGATATGCCAGATGCTACCATGAACAAAAATGTTAGTCATGATAGTCCACGGCCTCTCAATTAAGCCTGCCAGGGATAAACCAAGCAGGAAAATAAGGTTACTATTTATTGCAGTAGCTATAAATAGTATTAAGCTTGTACCAATTATGACCCATATGGGAGTTAAACTAACCCTTCGGTAACCGCTATATGTCATTTCTTTGCCTATTGTATCGTGGCTAATCCCGCTTCTTCCCAGCCAATAATCCCACCTGTCATATTATACACTTCCCTGAAACCGAGTTCTGCCATTATATTTAAGGCACCGGCACTACGCTTACCGCTGCGGCAGTAGACAAGATAGGTTTTGTTTTTATCCAGCTTACTAAGCTCGCCGCTAAAATTTTCCGCTTGATAATCCAGATTTATGGCGCCCTCTATATATCCATCGGCAAATTCCTCTGGCGTGCGGACATCAAGGATAGCAAAATCTGGATTACCCCGGTTATTCTCAATCAAGGCAAAGGCTTCTTCAGGGGTGATGTCTTCTATTATCTGGGCTTGCGTCTCTGGCTCAGCCTGAATGCATCCTGCCACTAACACCAGCCCCAAAGCCAATAATGCTGAGAGCACCAATATGGCTAAATTATTTATTTTTACGGTGCTTTCCTCCCCTGAACCTTGATGCTAACCACCGAACTAGCCAGTTCTTCTACCTCTTCCATCGGAATATTCAATTCAGCCATTATCGCCCTGGCAGTAGGGTCGTTACTCATATACTCGATTGGGAAAGACCTCTCCTCTGTTACCTTAACTTCGTCAAAGCCAGCCCCTCTTATCACATCTATGTACTCATCCCTAATCATGGCACCTGAAAGGCAACCAATATATGCCTCAACGGAGTTCTTGATGAAGTCGGGGAGTTCCTTAAGCAAGACAATATCCGAGACCATCAGTCTGCCGCCGGGTTTTAGTACCCTGAATACCTCTTCAAAAACCCTCTTTTTATCCGGTGAGAGATTAATGACACAGTTTGAGATAACCACATTAACTGAGTTATCAGCAGCCGGTATGTTTTCAATCTCCCCCAGTCTGAATTCCACGTTTTCGTAACTGCCTTTTCTGGCGTTTTCTCTAGCTTTCTCAATCATCTCTGGCGTCATATCCACACCTATAATCTTCCCCTTCTCCCCCACTTTGTTGGCGGCAAGGAAACAATCAAGGCCAGCACCTGAGCCAAGGTCAAGGACAATTTCTCCCTCTTTTAAAGATGCCAGAGCTACAGGATTACCACACCCAAGACCAAGATTTGAACCCTCGGGAACAGACCTGAGCTCTTCATCAGTATATCCTATCCCCTTACTTTGAGCCTCCACCAAGTTAGTACTTCCACAACACGAACTTGGAGGACAGCAGGGACTGCCTTTTTTAGCTAGTCTGGCATAGCCTTCTCTCACCACTTTCTTTACTTCCTCTTCCTTCATTATTAAGCTCTCCTTTTCTATTGTAGTATTCCTTTCATCATTGGCTCAAGAAGTATGTGGTGAGCCTTTAACCCCGTCAGTCTGAGGAAAAGCCACCTCTTTCCTACCGGGACAGCCCTCTAGCACTCCGATAGCCCTTGAGGTAACGCATGGCGTAACTATCACGCCCCAAAATGAGGTCGCCAGCTAAGACAGCCTGACGCACCCGAGCTACATCTACAATGGGACAGTTAACCCCCGAAGCGATAGCAATTGCCAGAAAGACATTATTTAGGAGACTGCGCGTAGGTAAGCCGAAAGAGATGTTACTTGCCCCTAGGGTCATGTTGACACCGAGTTTAACCTTGATTTTACGGATAGCCTCAATAGTAACCAGCCCGGCACCGGTATCAACCCCTACCGTTTGGGCAAGGCAATCGATGATAATGTCCTCAGGGGGAATACCCATTGCCTCAGCTCGTGCTACAATCTTGCTGGCGACCAGGAGCCGCTTATCTGAATCATTTGGAATACCTTCATCATCCATGGTTAGCCCGATAACTGCCGCCTTATATTCTTTAACCAAAGGCAAGACCATCTCCAGAGAACGCTCCTCAGCAGTGACCGAGTTTATCAATGGCTTGCCCGGGCATACCTTTAGCGCTGCCTCCAGGGCTTTGGGACTCGAGCTGTCCAGACACAAAGGGATGTCCACAGTATCCATAATCACCTTTACCGCCCGGGGGAGTAAGTCCACTTCATCTAAACCAGCCACCCCAACATTGACATCAAGAACATCTGCCCCCGCCTTAACCTGAGCCAGGGCCTCCTTGCGTACAATTTCCAAGTCGCCATCGGCTAATGCTTCAGCCAGCTCTTTTCTGCCGGTGGGATTAATGCGCTCACCAATCAGCACTGTCGGCTGCTGGTCACCGATTATTACTTCCTTTTTTAGACCTAACAACCTGGTTTCCATATACCGACTCCTGACTGTGCGTTAAAGTATACCCCTTTCTTTATAATATCTCCTGGCTTTTTCTAAAATCCGCTCTATTGCGGCATCTTGGTCTGCTGTTAAAGCTTTTGGCTTATGTTTAGCTAGTATCTCTGCCATTTTTATAGCCCCTTTTTAAGTTCCTCATAAGCCTTTCTGACTTCCTCAACCGAGGCTTCATCTTCCAGAGTAGTTACATCGCCAATGTCAGTATCTGAAGCCACCGCCTTAAGAACCCTTCTCATGATTTTCCCGCTCCTGGTTTTGGGCAACCTGTTGACGAAGTATACCTCTTCAGGGATAGCTACCGGCCCAATGACACGGCGATAATGCTTTTTAATCTCTTGCTCTAAGGTTGGTGAAGCTTCAAAGCCTTCCCTCAGGATAGCAAAGGTAACAATAGTTTCACCCTTAACCGGGTCGGTTTTGCCAACGACGGCTGCCTCAGCCACAGCCGGGTGGGAAATGGCGGCATTTTCCAGTTCAATGGTTCCGATGCGGTGACCGGCAACTTTTAGCACCTCATCAGCCCTGCCCAGCACCCAGAAGTAGCCGTCTGAATCTTTTGTGGCATAATCTCCAGTATAGAATTGGCCAGGGAATTTTCGCCAGTATGCTTCGGCATACCTTTCTGGATTGCCGTAAATAGTAAGCAGCATCCCAGGCCAGGGTTTATTGATCACCAGATACCCCTTTTCGCTGGTTAGTGAGGGCTCGCCGTTTTCGTCAACTACCATAGCCTCAATTCCAGGCAGCGGTAGACCAGTCGAACCGGGTTTTAAAGGTAACTGCTCTATTCCTGGGGTAGCCGATATCATTATGCCACCGGTTTCGGTTTGCCACCAGGTATCCACTATTGGACAGCGCTCCTCACCAATGTTACGGTAATACCAAAGCCAGGCTTCAGGGTTTATGGCTTCGCCAACACTGCCCAAAAGTTCCAAGGTGCTAAGGTTATATTTCTTAAGCCAGTCCGCCCCATACTTCATAAACAACCTGATGGCGGTAGGTGAAGTGTAGAAAATGGTTACCCCGTACTTTTCAATAATATCCCACCATCTATCTATCCCTGGATAGTCCGGTGCTCCCTCATACATGACTATGGCAGCACCGTGAGATAAAGGTGCATAGACTATTGAGCTGTGGCCGGTGACCCAACCTACGTCGGCAGTACACCAGTAGACAGACTCCTCCTTAATATCAAAGACCCATTTATAGGCAGCATGGTTATAAACCAGATAGCCCCCGGTGCTATGGACTATACCCTTCGGTTTTCCGGTAGTCCCTGAGGTATAGAGTATATAAAGGGGGTCAGTAGATTCCATAGGCTCTGGGGGCACATGCGCCTCGGCTTCACCAAGCAAATCGTCAAGCCAGAGGTCTCTACCCTCTTTCATACTCACACCACTACCGGTTCTTTTGACTACCAGCACCTTCTTAATTGTCGGTGTAAACTTAACCGTCTCGTCAGCTATCTCTTTGAGGTTCAATAACTTGCCCCTCCTGAAGCTGCCATCAGCGGTGATAAGAATCTTGGCTCCGATATCATTAATCCTGTCGGCTAAGGCTTGAGCACTAAAGCCAGAAAAGATAACGGTGTGCACGGCGCCAATCCTACCGCAGGCTAACATAAAGATCGGCAACTCGGGTATCATTGGCAGATACAGGGCTACCTTATCACCCCTTTTGATGCCAATATTCTTTAGGACTGAAGCGAACCGGTTCACCTCCCGGTGAAGGGTGGAGTAACTCAAAACCCTGGTATCCCCCGGCTCCCCTTCCCAATAGATAGCTACCTTGCTTTTCCGCCATGTTTTGACATGCTGGTCAACACAGATGTAAGAGGCATTAAGCTGACCGCCAACAAACCATCTGGCAAATGGTGGCTTCCAATCCAGGACCTTATCCCATGTTTTAAACCAAGGTAACTTATAGGCCTCCTCTGCCCAAAAGCCCTCAGGGTTCTCCATAGACCGATGGTATACCTCGAAATATTTCTTATGAGGCCAGTATTTAGTGTCTATGGACGGTGACCTAGGCATTTAGTCTCACCTCCAGCATAAAATAGCTATCTCGGTTGCAAATAACGTGGAGTAATCTCTATAGTGTGGCTCGGCTTGAAGCTAATGCTCTTTGCCGCAAACCATTCTACCACCCCTTAAACCGCTCTGTCCAACACCGAACCATAAAAGTGGCCCAAGGCTAACCAAAGATGCAGTACCCTCTATAACCCCTCTACAAGCTTATACATGTTCTGGTAAGCCTTCTCAAAGTCAGGGGCCTCTTTTTTGAGTCTTTCCCGTAAAGTATTCATTCTTTGGATAAATTCTTTTCTATCTTTATTTTCCACCAGGTCTACCCAGGAGGCTATTTTTTTCTGAAAAAGCCTTTCAATCTTGGCAACATCAGGCAAATTCATTTGCAATGAAGCACAAAACTGCGGGTCTTCTGAAATAACGCTTTCAGCCAATGTCAGCAGCACCTTATAGGTGCTGCCACTAACTATTTTAGTTTGCTTTATCTTGTTAAGGCTTGAGAGGGTATCGGCGGAGGCTATCGCCACCAAGTGAGATAGGCCGAGGACGATAGCCATCATCTTATCATGCTCAACAGGGGTCATCAGGGAAACCCTCGCCCCCCTAGTTTCTAAGTACTGCCTAACTTTTTGAGCCAGAGCCCTCTCCTTCTCACTGGTAGGTGTCAGCACAAAGTTCTGACCAGCAATACCCCTAGCCCCGGGACCAAACATCGGGTGCACACCAAGTGTAACCGCATTTTTTATGTGCTTATGCATTACTCTTACTGGAATTTCTTTAATTGAGGTGATATCTAATACAATCTGAGGTGGGGATATGTAGGGGCAAAGGCCTTTTACCACCTCTTCAAAGCTGTCAATTGGTACCGAAAGCAAAATGACCTCAGCACCCTTGACTGCTTCCAAACTGCTTGAGACTTCAACACTGCCCAACTCCTGCTTGGCCTTAAGCAGTTTCTTCTCATCCCTGCCGATTAGTAATACTTCCCTGCCATCCTGAAGTAGATAGTCGGCACACCAGCGCCCCATTTTACCGTAGCCACCAATTATTGCTATCTTCAACCGGTCACCTCATTGTTTGGCCGACTTTGCTTTAGGATACGAACCCAGAACCTTGAGGAAGAGCGAGTTTCTCTCCAAATTCTCAAGTGCCTCCTGTGCCAGCCTGTCCTCGCGGTGACCCTCAAAGTCAAGGTAAAAATTATACTCCCAGGGTTTCAGCCTGGTTGGTCTTGATTCTATCTTGGTTAAATTGATATTTCTTTGGGCAAGCTCCTTGAGGAATTCAAATAACGCCCCCGGCCGATGTTTTACCGAAAAAACTATTGAGGTTTTGTCATTACCTGACGGTGGGCAGTCCTGTTTGGAGAGGATAAAGAAACGGGTAAAATTATTCCGATTATCCTCTATTTCAGTGGCAATGATTTCCATGCCATAGATTTCAGCCGCCCTAGACCCGGCAACGGCAGCCCCATCTTTTATACCCTTCTCCTTTATCATCTTGACACTTCCGGCGGTATCATAAGTGGGAATAAGTTCACTTTTGAGGTGCTTTAGGAAGCTGCGGCACTGCCCCAGTGCCTGCGGGTGGGAGTAAACCCTTTTTATCTGTTCCAGCTTAACCCCGTAATTGGCGATGAGAGAATGAACCACCCTGAGTTCTATCTCACCACCCACCTTAAGCTCTGAGTCCAAAAGCAGGTCATATACCCGGCTGATACTCCCTTCCAGCGAATTCTCAACCGGAATAACGCCATACTGCACCTCGTCCTGCTCAACAAGGCGGAAGACCTCATCTACTGTCTCACAAGGTCTCACCCCAATTGAGGGGCCGAAAAAATGAAAAGCCGCTTCTTCACTGTAGGCACCAATTTCACCCTGAAAAGCAACTTCTATGTTCTGTACCCTCCTTGAGGCACTAAATATCTGCTGATAAATACTCTCTATATCCTCAGGGTTTATATTTTCAGTTCGGGCAATGGCTTTTACCTTTTCCAGGATTTCCTGCTCCCGCTCTCGGTCTAAAACCCGCTTGCCTCCTTTATTCTTCTCCTTGCCAATTTCTTCGGCAATTCTCACCCTCTCAGCGATAAGCCTGACTATCCTGGCATCGGCTTTGTTTATCCTGTTTCTTAATTCATCAAGGCTCATTTTATTACCCTCGGTAGTAATCCTGCCCTCAGAGCAAAGTCACTGAGTACCACCGCCATCATTGATTCTACAACAGCCACTGCTCGGGGAACAATGCAAATATCATGCCTGCCTTTGACTTCAATAGTGGTGCTCTTTATGGTTTTGATATTTACCGTGGGCTGACTTTTAGCTATTGACGCTGTTGGCTTTATTGCCACCCTAACCACAATTGGCATGCCACTGCTTATTCCTCCCAGTATGCCCCCAGCATTATTGGTCATGGTAACTACTTTACCATTCCTGATAGTAAACGGGTCATTACTCTCTGATCCTCGCTTAGCGGCAAGTGAAAAGCCAGCGCCAAACTCAACCCCCTTAACCGCCGGGATGGAAAACAGGGCTTTGGCTAGCTCACCATCTAAAGTGTCAAAGACTGGCTCTCCCAGACCAACCGGGACACCCTGCGCTACACCTTCTACTATCCCACCGACGCTATCACCTTCCTCTTTGGCTTTCTCAATTACCTCGGTCATTTCATCCAAAGCCCCAAGGTCAGCACACCTAAGTGGATTCTCCCTGGCATTTTTTCTTATTTCCTCAAATGTCTTCGGCTGGGCTTTTATCCCACCGATTTGGACAGTGTGGGCTAAAACCTCAACACTGATTATGTCAAGTAGCTTCTTGGCTACTGCCCCTGCCGTGACAAAACCGGCGGTGATTCTCCCTGAAAATCTACCGCCACCCCTGAAATCATTAAACCCGCCATACTTTACAAAGGCAGTGTAGTCAGCATGACCCGGCCGGGGAAGAAATCTCAATTTTTCATATTGACTCGAATCAACATCCTTATTCCAGACCAGTAAACAAATTGGGGCACCGGTAGTAGTGCTGCCATAGATGCCAGAGAGAATCTCAACCCTATCCTCCTCAGTACGGCTTGTTGCCGCCACACCTATCCCCGGTCTTCTTCCGTCCAGCTCCCTCTGGATATCATCCTCGGTAATGGCTAACCCGGCGGGGCAGCCATCAATAATAACGCCGATACATCGCCCGTGGCTTTCGCCGAAGCTGGTTACGGTGAAAAATTTACCGATACTATTGCTCATCTATCTTCACCTCTCCCCCAATACTCTTTAGTTCGCTCCAGAAACTTGGATAAGTCTTAGAGATGCACTCGGCATCACTTATTATTGTATCCCCGGCTACCAAGCCGAGGATGCTGAAGGCCATCGCAACCCTGTGGTCACCCCTACTATTTATGAACCCTCCCTTCGGCTTGCCACCGCTGATGGTGAGCCTATCTCTTGCCTCGGTTACTTTTATACCCATTCTCTCAAGCCCGTCTTTTAAGGCGCTAACCCGGTTTGACTCCTTAAGCCTCGCCCTTTCTATACCTGAAAACTCGCTTACCCCCCTAGCTACGGCTGCCAGAACTGCCAGAGCTGGCAAGAGGTCAATACAGTCAGATAAATCGGCTCTTATGGCAGCTAATTTTAATTTAGCCACCTTGACTGAATCCTGATTTTTCTCAACCAGGGCGCCAGCATCTTCTAACAGGCTCAAAAGCACCCTGTCGCCCTGCAAACTCTCGGGGTTTAAGTTATCAACCACTACCTCCCCAGCCATAGCCCCCAGGGTCAAAAAATATGAAGCTGATGACCAGTCTCCCTCTACCTTGTAACTGGTTGGTTTATAGTTTTGCTTGGCTACTTTAAATCCCCTAAGGTCTGGGGAATACTCCACATTAATCCCAAATTTCTTAAGACAGTCTAGGGTCATCAGGATATAGGGCTTTGACTCTAGAGGAGTACTTAGCCTGATTTTAACACCTTTTCGAGCCAGAGGAGATACCAGTAGCAGGGCAGATATAAATTGAGAGCTTATATTGCCCGGTAGCTCAGTTACACCGCCCTCAAGACCACCGCCTTCAACGGCTACCGGTGCTGTCTCAGCTTGAGAGGAACAATTTACCCCCAGCTTTTTAAGCGCCTCGATTAGTGGTCTTACCGGTCTTCGGGAAAGTGATGGCCCAGCCAGTAACCGGCATCTTCCCGGAACCAGCGAACAGATAGCGATCATAAATCTCAAAGTGGCTGCTGACTCACCACAGAATAGTTCTCCATCGGGCTGGTGGAAACTACCCCCTTTAACTTCCCATAAGTTTTTCTCCTGACGAACCGAAGCCCCGACCCTGCTTAAGACCTCCAGAGCCACTCTGGTATCATCTGAAGCCAGCGGACAGATTAGCTCACTTTTGCCTTTGCTTAAGGCAGCACACATCAGCCCCCGAATGGTATAACTTTTCGAAGAGGGGGCACTGAGCCTCCCACTTACCTCACTTTTGGAAATTAAAGCTTTCATCCTTCTCAAGTTCAGCGATTATTCTTTGAACCACTGCCCCAATGTCCAGTTTTGAAGTATCTACTTTAATATCAGCGGCTCGCTTATAAAAGGGCTTTCTAAACTCAAGGAGTTCCCGGATAGTTGCCGCTTGATTTTCTGTCTCAAGCAGGGGTCTTGGCTCACCACTCAGTGCCCGCTTTAAGAGAAGCTGAGGGGATGCCACGAGGTAAACTATCACCGACTGTTCCCTTAATCTTTCAATATTTATTTGGTTAAGGACGATGCCACCTCCGCAGGCAATAACCAGGTTTTTGGCTTGAGAGAGCTCTCTGGTAGCCTCAATCTCTAGTTCCCGGAAAGCTACCTCACCGTCTTCCCGGAATATCTCAGGTATTGACTTGCCCACCTTTTGCTCAATTAAGGGGTCCAAATCAACGAATTTCTTATTTAGTTTTTTAGCTAGGGCTTTACCCACTTCGGTTTTCCCTGCCCCCATGAAACCGATTAGTGCGATGCTACTTTTTCTCATATTCCTCCAGCCACTTAATAGCTGCTTGCTGCATTACCTCAATCGGGGCTTCACGCCCTGTCCAAAGCTTAAAAGCCAAAGCCCCCTGCCGGAGCAACATCTCCAGTCCGGGTATGGTTTTAGCACCAGCGGCTTCGGCTTCACTAAGCAGCTTGGTTCTGACCGGATTATAAACAATATCATAGACGATAAGCCCCGGCCTTAAGAGCTCAGCTGGAACCAGGGTTTCATCTATACTAGGACTCATACCCACCTTGGTAGTATTAACCAAGATGTCAGCCTCAGCAAGTACTCCGTTTAGATTTTCCCTATTTAGCTCAAGAGCCCTAGCCTTCCTTGGGGAAATCTTTGAAATCCTACCAGCCAGTTCCTTAGCTCGCTTGAGTCCCTGTAGTCGGTTAAGGATACATAAATTAGCACCCCTCTGGGCCAAAATAAAAGAAACGGCGTGTGAGGCTCCACCGGCCCCCAGAACAACGATGCTTTTCCCTTCTGGTTTAATGCTCCGCTCAAGCAGGGCTTTTAGAAATCCTTCAGCATCAGTATTATAGCCTTTCAAGATGCCGCCACTGTTTACTATCGTATTAACGGCGCCTATTTTCTCCGCCAGCGGGTCTAATTCGTCCAAAAGCGGAATAATAGCCACCTTGTGGGGCGTGGTAACATTCAAGCCCCTTATATTAAGGGCTCTCACCCCTTCAATGGCCCTTTTTAGACCCTCCGCTCTCACCTTGAAGGGAAGATATAAATACCCTATTCCCAAACTCTCAAAGGCAGCGTTGTGCATTATCGGTGACACTGTGTAGCCCAACGGGTAACCAATTAATCCACAGAGTCCTATCTTGGCTGAATTCTCACTGGCTTTCATCTTGTCACCATGTCATATATCTCAATTAAGTCTCCTACCGTTATCTGGCCAGAGGCAGATTCCTTGCCCTTTTTAATTGAGGCATAAGTAAATTCACCACCAACCAACGGCGAAAGAACTCGGCTGGAAAAACCCAGAGGCCCCATGGCAAAGGAGACTATTTTTGCTTGAGGGAATTCCCTAATGAGCTTTAGATGAACAAGGTTATCCTCAAGCCGCTGAGCACTAGTAACCACCTTGCATATATCGGCTCCTGCCTTAAGTTGCCGCTGAATTATCTCTTTAAGTTCACCAAAAGGGGGTGTCTTCTTCATCTCGTGCCATGACAGCAGGCACTTCGCCCTGTTTTTTATTACCTTGACTATTCCCTCCAGATTCGGTGTTCTAAGTTCAATATCAACTATATCAGCCCCTAGTCTTGAGGCTTTAAGAAGCTCCTCTACTCTTTCATCCTCACTTTTCTGCCACTGTCCCCCCTCATCTGCCCGACGATTGCAGGCTATCCATGGTTTTCCAAGTTTTAAAGCTACTTCTGCCCAGCCTTGGCCGAGAAGGTCAATCCGGACCTCGTATAGTCCAACCAACGGTTCGACCTGCTTTATCGTCTTTAAATCCTTATCTACAATAACAGCACAGATTCTAGGTTTCATCATTAAAACCAGCCAAAACCTGCTCTACTAAAGAGGGGGCGACTTCACTAGTAATAAATACCTTGCCGATTGATTTGGGCAAGATAAATTTTATCCTACCCTGGGCAATTTTCTTATCGTGCCCCATTGCCTGGATTATTTCCCCCCGACTAATATCCGGCATCTTGGTTGGTAGCTCAGCCCTCATAATAAGGTTTTTAAGCCTCAGGAGCTCATTTTTACCAAGGAAACCCATTTTGTTTGAGATTCTTGCCGCCGCCAGCATGCCGATGGCAACTGCCTCTCCATGCGACAGCCTAAAATCTGAGGCGGTCTCAATGCCGTGACCTATAGTATGGCCGAAGTTTAAGATATGCCTTAAGTTAAAATCCCTTTCGTCCTTCTCCACCACAATGGCTTTAATCCTAGCCGAGTGAAAAACAGTCTCTTCAAGAGTTGCCTCATCAAGTGCCTTTATCTTATCAAGGTTTCCCTCAAGGAAAGCAAAAAACCTTTTATCCCAGATTACCCCATATTTAATTACCTCAGCCAGGCCGTCGCTAAGCTCTTTGGGGGTAAGGGTATTAAGCATCTGGATATCAGCAATAACCAGTCTCGGCTGATAGAAGGCGCCAATTTTATTCTTTAACAGACCATAATCCAGTCCCACCTTGCCCCCGATACTGCTGTCAACCTGAGCCAGCAGCGTGGTTGGTATTTGTATTAGCGGTAAGCCCCGCAGATAGGTGGCAGCAACAAACCCGGCTAGGTCTCCGATAACCCCACCTCCCAGAGCCAGGATAGGCGTTGTCCTCTCAGCACGGCAATCAGCTAACTGGCTGTAGAGCACAATGGCCACTTCCAGTGATTTTTGCTTTTCGCCCTCGGGCACCTCAAGGATGGTTACACCAAAACCCTCGCTTTGGAGGTTCTGCTTTAGACTATCACCGTGCAGCCTGTTAACAACTGGGTTGGTAATAATCACCAGCTTACCGGCAAACCCGATTTCTTTTAGCCTCTGCGCGGCATCAAAGAGGAGACCGGGGCCGATATGAATCTCATAGCTACTCTGGCCAAGATTGACCTTAACCTTTTTCATCTAGCACTGCCTCAGTTTCAACTAACCTTGATTTTGGGTTGTGCCAGTTTATAGATGTGCTGGCAAGCCTCGATAGTATCTTTAAGCTCATCGGGCGTTATCATCTGCTGACTATCAACCAGCGCCTCGACCGGGTCATAATGGACCTCAATCATCAAGCCGCAGGCACCGGCGGCAATAGCGGCACAGCTCATATTGAAGATAAGGTCTCGGCGACCGGTCCCGTGACTTGGGTCAACAATAACCGGCAGGTAAGTCTCCTTCTGCATTGCCGGTACCGCCGCCAGGTCAAGGGTGTAGCGGGTGTATGTCCTGCCTTTACCTATCGGTACAATACCTCTCTCGCACAGGATAATATCCTTGTTGCCCTCGGCAGCAATATACTCAGCAAAAGACAGGAATTCTTCAATCCCGGCACCAAAGTGTCTTTTAAGCAGTACCGGCTTCTTCTTTCGGGCTACCATGGTGAGCAGGTCTTGGTCATACATATTCCTCGCCCCGATCTGGAGTATATCAGCATACTCAGCCACCAAGTCAACATGCACTTCACCCCTGGTTTCAGTCACCACTGGCATTTCAAACTTCTCTCCAGCTTCACGCAGCCACTTTAAAGCCTTTTCTGCCATTTTCCTATCAACAGCCCCAAGCCCCTGAAAGGAGTGAACCGAGCTTCTCGGTTTAAAAATGCCGCCCCTAAGAATATGAGCCCCAGCCTTCTTCACTGCCTCGGCAATTCTAAATAACTGTTCTTTGCTCTCGACAGCACACGGCCCGGCAATGTATACTGGTTCCTTACCGCCTATCCTAACATTTTTCACCTTAATTACCTTGTGCTTAGACATGCTTTCGGAGTATTTGCTGTACTCACGACTAACCAATTTGTAAGGAATCTCGACTCTCAACACTTCTTTCACCCCGGGGAGGACTTCAAAATGGGAAAAGGGTATTTTCCGCTCATCACCAATCAGACCAATCACTGTCTTGAAAGCCCCTCTAGATACATCGGCTCTTAGCCCATATTTCATGATTTCATTCACCACCCGGGCTATTTGTTCTTCGGTGGCACCAGTCTTCATTATTATCATCCTCACACCTCCTAGTTTGGTTCATTGATAGAGAAAACCCTCCCGCTTGGGAGGGTTTTTAGATACTTTATTTAGCTGTTCCAGATTTTATGCCAATACCCCCTCCAAGCGCACCATCTGCGCCCGAGTAAACGCATAATAATAGTAATAGCTTTTATTGAAGGTTATAGACATTGCCATACTCTCAACTCAAGTTTCATTTAATTTACCATAAAAATATTAACTTGTCAACACAATCTTGCTATCGCCCTTATGCACCTTGCCAATTCATAATACACTCCCACAGAACCAACATAAAGCAGTATGTCATTTATCATTAGCACCACCTTAGTGAGGTATGTTATATACCCGGGCTAACACCTCTTTAAGCCTGGGCACGGTTTCGTAGTTGGCTATATCTTCCGGGGCAATCCACTTTATCTCTTTATGTTCCCAGTTAATTTTGATTTTGCCCCGGTCTTTGGTATGAAAAAGATAGGGATGTACCACCCATCTAACACCAAGGTCCTCATCCAGAACTTCTAGAGGCTTCCCGCTACTTACTAGCTCAACATCCTCCCTATCCAGGCTGGTCTCCTCTTCTATCTCTGCCAGGGCTTGCTCATCAGGTGTTGTCTCGATATAACCGCTCACCCCTGCCCATCTGCCTCGATAACTACCAACTTTACCACTGCGCCTTAGGAGCAGTACTTTGCCCTCAGACTCAAGAAAGCAGGTAACAACCTGTTTTTCCTCTAGCATGATTCCTAACCATGTTTAGATAAATGTTTCCATCAAGGCATATATTGCCCTATCGTCCAGCTGGTTACCATCCCGGATAAGCCGGTGCATGATTTTCTCCACTACCTGTCGTTTTTGAGGGTCTTGGAGGTCATCAAGCTGGGTATAGATGCCAACCCTCCTGCCAATCCTGAAGTGGTTTTTTTCTTTAAGTGTTAGACCCTGGAATCTATCTATTACCGCCAGCATCTTATCTTTATCCTGGGGTAATTTGCCCTCAACCTCCTGCAACAGGTTATTAATGTGGTCACTAACATAATTTGAATTGCACTCTAGGTTTTCAATAAGCAGTCTTGCCTCCTGTATAATCCTCTCCTCTGTGGCTCGAATAAAATTGCCATTTTCTATCTCCTCATATAAAGGCATCCTCTTGTTGATGGTTAGGGTTCTGACCCTGATGAAGTCGGGGTCTATTTGGTTTAGCACCTTGGCGGTATGGACAGCATGTTCCCGCCACATTGTCTCCCCACCCAGTCCCAGGATAACATACTCTGATAGGGATATGCCTGACTCAACCACCTTTCGGCCACCTTCAATATGCTCAGCAGCCGTAACCCCCTTATCCATATACTCAAGGAGGGGGTCATAACCTGATTCCAGTCCCAGATGTAGGCGGGAGAGCCCAGCCTCCTTTAGCTTGATTAACTCATCCAGCCTCTTCTTACAGGCTGTCTTTGACCTGCCGTAGCTTGTTATTCTCTTTATACTGGGCAAGGTCTCTTTAAGAAACCTTATTACCTCAGCCAGCTCACCCGTTCTCATGATTAAGCTATTGGCATCCTGAAGGAAGGCATTCTCCCCACCAGCATAAAGCCATAAAGCCACGTTGTAAAAAGCCTGGTCAGGCGGATTAATAAGCAGCGCCGCAGCAACCTCTCTTACCCTGTCGCCATAGCCAGATTTCCAGGCGTGTTCCTTTATTTGGTCATGTATGGCACCAACTGCTTTTATATCTTGCTTAATCTCTTCTACTGACCGGAGTTGAAATTTACTCCCCTTGTAGGTCTTGCAAAACTTGCACCGGTTCCAAGGGCAGTTTATAGTTACCCTGATGAGCAGAGAGTAAGCCTCGCTTGGTGGCCTGATTGGCCCTAACTCAATAGAATATGCCATTCTTATCCTTATTGCTCTGGGATGAACTTGTCCTAATTGATTATATAGTAAATTATGAGTAAAATAAAAACCAAGTTTCTATCTCGTTGAAAGGAGATAAAGCATGTATGTCCCGATGCTGGTGACAGATTTCTTGAGGAGAGCACTTAAGCAGTACGGAAGGAAGGTCGGGGTTGTTGATGGGGAGAGGAGATTTACCTATGCTGAGTTCGGCCAGAGGGTAAACCGCCTCTCCAATGGCC
>JAUVZV010000004.1 GCA_030602375.1 Chloroflexota bacterium
AGGTCACCATCCCAGTCTACCTCACATAGTACCCCGTAAAAGGTAACACCAAGGTCAGGACCTACCCTGTTGCCAGGAAACGAGCCTCCGTAAAGCAGATTGCCATTGGGCAGCAGCCGGGCAAACATTCCCGGCTTATAAGCCAGCTTCCAGTGGTGGACAATCCACCCCTCCATATCAATCAGCCAAGCATCATACTCCCCGAACGGTGCAAACAGGGTATAACCATTATAGGTTTTTGATGGTTCATAATGGGTAACACCTTGAAGAATTGACCGTGCAAAAGCCATAACAAAATACCCTCCCTCTCACCTGAGACGTCTTACTTGTGTTTACCCATACCAATCTGGGGATATGTAAGTTATCATTTTGTGGTAGTGGCTAAAGAGGATTTAAGGACTCCATTTGTTTTCCTTGAAAGCCCTCATAATCATATCCGTAACGGCGGGCACAGAAGACCATATTGGTATATCCTAAAACCGGGTGGTCATAGAAAAAGGGGCTTTCATAGTCCCATATTACTTCACCACCCTTTCTAATTTCAAAGATTCGCCCCCAGTCCCCCAAACAAATCATGGTGTTTGCATAATCCAACCTCTGGCAGCTGCCCATCTTGGGACAGTAAATATCTCCGGTAGGGTCATCACGGTATGACCATACTATCTCACTCGTGTCAGGATTAACCTCTAGTACCTGTGAGATACCTTGGGTTAAGCCGTAGGGATGAAAGCCATTATCAAAGAGAAGGATATTGCCATTCTCAAGCAGAGTGGGGTCATGCTGGTGGGCTACTATTCCGTATCCCCATTTCCACTTGATGTTACCACTCTGCTTATCAATAATGGCTACAGTATTAGTGCGGCGGAAACTGGTCAGGATATCTCCATTGGGGAGAACCTTTAGGGCATTGGCGCTGGTCCATTCGTTTCTAGCGCATAGAGGACAGAAAACATCCTTTTCCGGGTCTAGATGTTCATAGGCTTTCCATTCCCAGATTACTTTGCCTGATGGGGTAATCTCCTGAAAAGAGTCAGTCCACATCACCCCATCAAGTTCAGTTCCAGGAATACCACCCTTTACCTTAGCCGCCATATCCTTGGGGACTTCAACCCATTTTAGAACCATGGTATTCCCATTTGCCATGCGGCAGAAGGTATGATGTAGATATGGGTCTTCATATTTCCAGACTAGGTTTCCATCCCAATCTACTTCCATCAGCACCCCACCACACCCAAAAAGCTGAGCTAGCGGGCTTTTGGGGTCCCTACCGGCATAAAGCAAGTTGCCATTGGGTAGAAATTCCCCGTGCAGTCCCGGTACATAAGGCATCTCCCAATAGTGAGCAAACCTACCCCGCATATCAATAAGCCATACCTTCTTCATCTCCAAAGGGCTAAAAAGCGTATAGCCTTTCTGAACCTTGGCTGGGTTATATAGGGTTACCCCTCCAACTGGTGGCATTTCCCTGGTACGTGTCATACTTGCTTCCCCTACTTTCTTGCCGTGAAAGCTGAGATACCTGGTTTAATAAACATCCCCGTCATAGGGGTCAAAAAGACGGTTGATAAAGTCAAATTTTGAGGGGTCTAGGTCTTTTCCCTTGAGGCCGGGGAAGTCAGGACCATAGCGATAAGCACGGAAAACGTGGTTTGCCAGTCTGAAAATGGGTAGATAGTCAGAGTAGAAGGGGAAGGTATAGTCCCATACTATCTCGCCTTCTCTAGTTACTTCAAAGGTGCGTCCAATCTCTGAGTCGCAAATCAAGGTGTTTCCATTGGGCAGGCGTTGACACCCTCCCATAAGCCAGGAGTAAAAGCTCTGTGGAGGGCTAGCCTTATATTCCCACTCAATCTTGTTTGTCCTGGGATTGACCTCTAGTACCTTGGAGTAGTTTATACCCTCACCATTCGGGTCCAGACGGTGCGACCCATTATCAAAGAGTAAAATATTCCCGTTCTCTACCAAAGTGGGGTCATGTTGGTGAAATACCTCGCCCGGACCCCACTGCCAGATAATTTTTCCCGTGGGCTTATCAATAATACCAATGGTACTGATGTGGCGGTAGCAAAAGACAATATTACCATCAGGAAGCTCAACTGCGGAATTAGAATGGGTCCACTCGCTTCTGGGGCACAGGGGGCAAATGGTATTTTTCTCCGGGTCTAGATGGTCAATTGCTGACCATTCCCAGACCACCTTCCCATCAGGGGTAACCTCTTGAAAACCATCTGTCCACATCGCATACTCACCATTTGGTAAGCGTTCCGTACCGGGTATACCCCCTCTGACCCTAACCCTGAGCTCATCAGGGATCCAAATAAACCGGCTGATCAGGGTATTTCCATTAGACATCCGGCAGATGGTATGGTTTTGATACTGGTCTTCATATTTCCAGACTAGGTTGCCATCCCAGTCCATTTCAATTATGTCACCGCCACGACCAGCCAGTGCTGTTCCCAGGTGTCTTAGTTTTTCGTCGCACTCTTCAAGCCCTTTCCGCCCGCAGTAAAGCAGGTTGCCATTAGGCAGAAGATAACCGTGTAGCCCGGTTGGATTGGGCACCCTCCAGCGGTGAACAAACCGCCCGTACATATCAATAAGCCATACATCCAGACAGCCAGTAGCGATAAATAAGGTGTACCCTTCATAGGCTTTAGCTTTATTGTAAAGGATAACCCCTTCCACATTCCGGCGCAGAACACTCATCGGCCTGATAGGCATTTTATTTGCTCTTAAGATTGATATTTTTGACTAATAGCCCAGTGCCTCAAGACGGGAGCGCACTTTATCTTCTACCTTAGGTGGTGGTGGTGCTGCTTTTTCCTCCTTTGCCAAGGCCATTATTGACGGCCTTTCCATTTCCCTTGGTATTGGTAAGCCGATGGCATCCAGCACTGTTGGGGCAATATTAAGCAGTGAGATGCGGGTTATTTCTCCTTTGGCCGGGATTCTTGAGCCAGCCATGCAGAAGTAGCCATAAGGACTATGCGTGGCGTAATCAGGCCCTTCTGGAGTATCAACCGAGTATATCTTTCCTTTGCCATAGCCCACCAGCTCGCTGGTGGCAAAGCGGCACTCATCAAAGTAGATGAACATATCGGGCCCATATTTTACCCAGGGACCAAACTGGATATCATCTCGCTTAAAAACCTGAGTATTGAGCTTCTTGCCATTTTCATCGGGGATATCCTTCAGTTTGGCTGCCAATTCATCAAGCAGCTTATCGTAGTCATCGGCTTCAATAACCCCTTTAGCTTCCCTACCCTTCACGTTGAGGTATAGTGAGCCGGTGGAACCGGTGCTCCAGGCCTTTGTCTTTGGCCAGTCAACCTTTAGTTCACTTAAGGGCGTTGGCTTATTCGGATACTCAAGGAGGGTCATATATCCTTCTTGGATTAACCATTCGTTAAGATTGATTCGGCCGTCAAGCCTCTGCGAGCCGTAGGCACTGAGAACAATTAGTATCGTGTCACTGAGCAGGCTTTCCCTTACTTCACCGACATTTTTATCAATCCACTTGTAGTAATCAAGGAGTGCATTTTTATATTTGGGGTCAGGGTCATGCCGCTTGTGGGTTTCATCAGCATAATGATAAAAGTTGTGTGCCATCCGCTCGGCACCCACTATCACTGCCAGGACATGGTCACAGCGTTTTTCACGGATAAAATGCTTAAGCAGGGTGAAGCGTTGTGCATCCACGTCGTAAACACGTTTTAGCAACTTGTCCTTTTCCATCTGGAGACAGATTAAGCCGCCTTCACTTACCCGAATAATATACTCTCCAACCAAACCCTTAACCTCCTCAGCAAGGCTTTCGGGGTAAGTAAAACCACTCTCAAGGTCCGGGGTATCTGGTCCAGTAATACAGAATCCAGCCGGGATTTTCTTTGGCGGCCATGAAACTGGCACGTTAATTATGGCTACCCTTTGCCCCATCTTAGGCAGCATCTTTTGCAACAGGTCAACCCTATCAGCAGCTTCCGAATCAGCCTGCTTTGGCTCACTATAGGAAAAGTCATCGCGATAAGTGGAGTCCCAGTAACCGAAAACCCCTGGGTTACGGCCACAACGAACACTTGTCCAGGCCTGAGCCGTTGTCGGTGGCACAGTACACCTTATGTCTCCCCAGACGCCGTCCTGTTGCATCTTGGCTAGGTTTGGTAGCTGGCTTGACCACTTCCTGACCAAATCAGGGCTAAAGCCATCCAGACCAAGTACTATTATCTTGGACATAGAGCACCCCCCTTTCCTTAATATCAGGTCCCTTGAAGTAACAAGCAAAAAATCACCATCAGACTCCCCGGAAGTCAACCCGGGGAGTCTTTGGCACTTGCTTTTAAAACTAAAACCACTATCTCTCTAAGAGTTAAATCAAGAGGGTTATTACATGTAACCCAGCTTGCGTAGCCGGCCCATCATCTGCTCTTTGTCCTGTCTTCTTCCGGCTCTCTCCGTGGTATGTTCAAGGTCCTGTTCCCAAGCAGGAA
Source organism: Chloroflexota bacterium (assembly GCA_030602375.1). Classification (GTDB taxonomy): domain Bacteria; phylum Chloroflexota; class Dehalococcoidia; order Dehalococcoidales; family JAUVZV01; genus JAUVZV01. The sequence continues at coordinate 4,488 of JAUVZV010000004.1, forward strand.
CGCCAGGCTCAGCAATAGCGCTGGTGGTCTTGGCACCCAGGGAGCGATAACCCTGTTCATAAAGGGCGCAGTAAGGGATACCATATACCTTATAGGCTTTCCAGACCTGCCGCTCAGAAAAGTGCAGGATTGGCTTAATACGCATGTGCTCAGGTATCAGATGAGCTGCCTCTTTCTTCTCATAATAGTCATCTTGAATCCTAGCAGACTGCTCATCCCTTCTTAGACCCTGGAAAATTGCCTTAACATTGCGCCGTTCAATGTACTTGTTGAACTCAACGGTTTTCATCAGGTGATTACCGGTGTAGGACTCAGCTTCAAAGGGGAAGGAGTCCTCTTCAAAGCCAATTCGTTTTAGCTCAGCCTGATTTCTCTCGTCTAGGTCTTTTACCTTAACGATGTTATTTAGTTTGCCCCCAGCGGCTTTAACTACATCGTCATTGCGGCACCACTCTAAATCCAGGTTCCACTCCTTGGTGTACTTCTCCATAAAGTCGTGGATTTCTTGGAAAACATCAAACTCGTCAATGGTCATCGCCTTGGGGATTTGAATCTTGTCCTCAAGGCAGACCTGGCGGATAATCCACAAGGTTAAGGTACTGTCCTTGCCACCAGTCCAGGTGATAGCCATATCCTCAATCTTGTACTTGCTGAAGGTGTCCCTTATCACCTCTTTTGATTTCTCGACCAGTTTGTCAACCTCTGGCTTTAGTTCTGCCCGTTCTTGTTCAGTGACCTTCATCTTTTCTTTGCTCCTTTCACTTTTAGTTTCTTAGTTTATTTGACCCATCTTCTTACCATTGGCTGAAGCCTTTTCTTAAGCTCTTCAGCCGCGGATGAGGTATCTACTATGTTATTTTGTTCCTTTTGGTCTTCCTTAAGGTCATACATTTCCCATTTATCAAGATTGGCATGGTATATTATCTTGAGGTCTTTCTCACGATAGCAGTAGATATCCTTTTCTATATCACCTCCCCGTTGACTTCTCTGGTCGAAAGCTTCGCTAAAGGCACCCTTTTCCGGGTAGTCCTCCAGAGGAAGCAGTGAATGTCCTTTAAATGCTGGCACTGGTTCCAGTCCAAAGAGGTGGATTATGGTCGGCGCGATGTCAACGCTGCTAACCAGTTTGTCAACCTCTCCACTCTGCTCAGTGCCATAAATAAGCAGTGGCGGCTCTATCAGTTCTGAATACATCTTATAGTCATGGGAAATCCCACCATGCTCGTTAAATTCATCACCATGGTCGTTGGTGATGATGACCACGCAGTCCTTCAGAATCCCAAGCTTCTCCAGGAAACCAAAGAACTCTTTAGTATAGGTATCTATCTCACGAACATGTATTTCATAGAGTCTTTTTAGAAGCTCTACCTTTGCCGGGTCGGAAACATCCCTCTTGAGGAGGGTATTTTCAAACAGGTCGTACATTTCATCTTCGCTTAAAGTAAGGGAGGGGTCTACCATATCGACATATTTTCTTTCCGGCATGTATGGCTCGTGGACATCCATATAATGGAGCCAGAGGAAAAACGCTCTATTGCCCCCTTTTACCTGCAATTCAAGCCAGTTACTAACCTTGGTGTTTATTATATCACCCCTGATGTAGGGTATTCTAGGCTCAACCTCATCCTCCATAGAATCATAGAAGACATCCCAACCACGGTTCCAGCCGAGGTAATCACTACAATAAGGATTAGAATGAAATCCAGCGGTTACAATCCCGGCTTTCTGAAGTGGTTCCGAAATCAAGGTCCTTTCTGGAGCAAGCCCCCTCGGTTTCCCATAATCAAGGTAATAAGAGGAGGTTAAAATCCCTGGAAAGGATGCCTGTGTGTAAGGCCCGGTGGTTTGTCCCTTGGTGAAGATGAGAGACTCGTCTCCTAAAGAGTCAATGAATGGGCTTAATCCTTTGGTGCTGCCATAGACTCCTAAGACATCCTTCCTGATCGCATCCAGTGTCAGCAGAATAACGTTCTTCATTTTACACGCCCCTTCGGCAAGTCATAACCTTAGCGCTCTGCGAAGTAGCACCCCCCATTTGGAGAGGTAGTGGCTCCTATTGGCTGGAATAATACTCAACCAGAATATCGGCTACTTCCTTTCTGGTAAACTGCTCAGGTGGTCTTTCTCCTTTAGAAAGAATTTCCCGAAGTTTGGTGCCACTAATCAGCAGGCGATCCTCATTGGGATGAGGACATGTCTTTAGAGATGCCATTGAACCGCACTTATGGCACCAGAAGGTTACGTCCAATTTAAGTGGCTGGATGCAAAGTTCACCAGGACTTAGTTGGTCAAAAATCTTCTGGGCATCGAAAGGACCATAATAGCTACCGACACCGGCATGGTCACGCCCCACGATTAGATGGCTGCAGCCAAAGTTCTGGCGAATGATAGCATGCAGGATTGCCTCCTTTGGCCCTCCATACCTCATCTCCATGGGATAAACCTTTAGAATTACCCGGTCCTTGGGATAGTATTTATCCAAGAGAACCTGATAGCACTTCATCCGTGTTTCAGCCGGGATGTCACCAGCTTTCAACTTGCCCACAATAGGATGGATAAAAATGCCATCACAAACCTCCAATGCCACCTTTGTTAGGTACTCATGGGAGCGGTGTATTGGATTTCGGGTTTGAAAGGCAGCGATGGTTGTCCAGCCTCGCTCCTCAAATAATGCTCTTGTCTCTGCCGGTCGGGCAAATTCGGGGAACCTCTTCGGGTATTCACCTTCGCTAAAAACCTTAACCGGGCCGGCTAGGTAAACCTCACCCTGCTCATATACCTTTTGCACCCCTGGGTGCTGTTCATCGTCGGTGCCAAAAACCTTAACTGCTTCTACCTTTTTATCATAGAGGTACTTCTCCCGAATAGTCATCATGCCTATAATCTCTTCATCTTCGGAACTGGTCAGGGCTACCTTTTGGTCTTCTTTGATTTGCTCACTTTCTTCCTCGGAAATAGCTAGGGTAATCGGGATTGGCCAGAGCAGCCCACTTTTGGTATGCATGTCCTTGACAACACTTCGGTAGTCTTCCTCTCCCATGAAGCCTTTAAGTGGGCTAAAGGCTCCCATGGCCAGCATAATTATGTCAGACAGCTCTTTTGAACTCAGCCTAACCTTGGGTAGTGTTTGGGCTTCCTTAAGGGATTGTTCTCGCTCAGTCTTACTTACCAGTAATGGAACCAGTCTCCCACCGTGAGGAGGAACCAAATCAGACATATCACCCCCCTATTACAATTCTTAATATTAGCAAATAATACCTGGCAACCACAAGGTAATTTGTGGAAAATTAAAGTAAGCTGCTATAAAAAATACCTCAGGTTGTCCACATCATGCCTGGTAACCACAAAGCAATCTGCGGGAAGATGGTCAGGAGAACTAGGAAAATTACCTCAACTGCCCAGAAAGGCATTATACCCTTAAATATTGTCCCCAGGGGAACGGTCTTAGCCACACCGGCAATAATAAACACGTTCATCCCTATCGGCGGGGTAATCTGCCCCATCTCCATCATCACCACCATTACCACCCCAAACCATATCAGGTCAAATTCCATGAATACAATTGTGGGGTAGAAAATGGGCAGGGTGAGGATAATCATCGGGATGATATTCATCAGACAACCGAGTATCACGTAAATCAGTAGAATCAGGGTAAGGATGATATAGCGGTTTATCTCGAGAGCGTTAATCATTTCTGCCGTTTCGATGGGGACCTCGCTTGTTGTTATGAAGAAACCCAGAATGAAGACGCCAATCATGATGATGATAAGCATGGCGGTGGTGCGCCCTGTTTCCAGGAGGGCACTCACAAGTTTCGCCCAGGTAAACCTTCTCTTGATAAAGATCATGCAAAGGGCACCAAAGGCACCAATCGCCCCTGCCTCAATGACGGTGAAGATCCCCATGTAGATGCCACCAATGACCAGCACGAACAAAACCAGCATCGCCCAGGTCCCCTTAAGCGCCTTGAACTTATCAAGCCAGGTTGTTGGTGGTCCCGGTGGACCAAGCTTGGGATTGAGCTTGGCTCGGATGGTGATGCTCAGAATAAACAGGCTGGCAAGGACTATCCCTGGGATGAGACCAGCCATGAAAAGCTTACCTGTATTTTCCTCGGTTATCAGGGCGTAGAAGATAAAACCCATGCTGGGTGGGATTAAGATACCTAAGGTGCCGCCAGCCGCCAGCGTGCCGGTGGCTAGGCTATCATCATACTTAAACCTTCTGAATTCTGGCATGGCTACCGCGCCCATGGTGGCTGCTGTAGCCAGGCTATCACCACAGATAGCGGCAAAACCGGCACAGCCGCCGACAGTCGCTGAGGCGATGCCACCGGGAAGGCGTCCCAGCCAGGCGTAACAGGTGTCATAAAGGTCCCTGCTTATCTCAGCGTGGTAGCAGAATTGGCCCATCAGGATGAAGAGGGGAACCACCACCAGCAAAAACCAGCCGGCGGTATAGAAGGGCTGTGCCCCCATTATCAAATAGGAAGCATCCCAGCCGCGGAAATACCACACCCCGATGAGTCCCATAAAACCCATGGCAAAACCAATCGGCATGCGCAAGAACAGGAACACCATCAGCATTCCGATGCCCACCAGCCCCACGGTATAGTTGCTCATTGGCAGTCTCACAAAAAGGGCACCTAGGCTTATCACGACAACTAAGCCGATTCCACCCAGTATCCATAAGGCCTTCTTTCCGCCCTCGACTATCGCTCCGTGAAGAGAGCGGAAAATCTCTGCTATCAGCACGAACCAGAAGAGGATGCTGCCAAAAACCATTATGGCTACAAACGGAGTCCAGGGAAGATACAACATTTCGGTTGTCCGCCCGCAGGCGTGCATTTCTAACATGTACTCAAAACCCCGCCAGCCAATGAATACCCATAGTGTCAGGCTGGTGAGGCCAGTGCAGGTGTCAACAACATGCTGCACCCAGACGGGGAACCTCATTACGAGCATGTCAACCCTGACGTGGCCCTTGACGATACCGGTGTAGGCAAGCGCCAAAAAGGTGAGGATTACCAGCAACATCTCCTCCAGCTCGTATATGCCACCTATAGGACGCAAAAATACAAACCGGCCAACAACATTGGCTACCAGCAGGAGTACCATGAAAACTAGCATGGAAACACCAATAAAATTGCAGATACGCGCTATTGGTGTGAGCACCTTCTCTATGGTCTCAGCCCATCTAGTCAAAAAACCCACGCCTACCCCTCCTTAGCTTTTCACTCAGGAATTCTTAGGGTTAACTCTTGTAGTTTTTAGTTGTAGAGCACTAAAGATATTAAGGATTTACGGCCATATAGGTTTAGGCCTATATGGCCGTAATCACACTCTCTCTAGTCCCAGCCCCCAGGCCTGTTGGGACTGCCATACCTGCCGACACCTTCGATACCCCACCACTCGTCTTCCGGATAGGGGTTCTCCGTCCACTTGGCTACAATTTTGTGCAGGTCAAACCACAGTTTGTCGGGGTCCTTAACGCCGGCTGCCTTTGCCTTTTCTTTCCAGACATCTACTGTGTACATAACCTGGCTTGCCCACCTTGCTTTCTCGTCGGGAGGCAGGGTGTAGAATTGGTCACCCTTGGCCTTCATCCACTCTGTATCTACGAGTGAGCCGTTGGTCAGGGTGTTGCCAGAAAACGCCGATAAGGAATAGCCACTAATGTCATCTATTATCTGCTGAATGTCCGCGGGCAGGCTCTCCCATTTCTCTCTGTTCATGACTATGTGAGGAAACACGAAGCAGAGGTCGATAACGGTGTGGTTCACTGTGAAGTCGGTTATCTTTTGCGACCTTAAGGGAGCCCAGGGCCACATGCCGCCATCGATGACACCCTTCTCCAGGGCAAGATAGGCGCTGTGGGTATCAATTTTTTCAGCGGCAGCACCAAATTTGCTAAACCACTCAACCGCAAGGACACTATCACCAGCCAGCCGCAGGCCTTTCACGTCCTCAAGGGTCTTCACCAGTCCAGCCTTTTCAGAGGTGTGAAGGTTAATGATGGCACTGGTATGCGCCGCCAGCAGCTTGAACGTTGGCTCCCACTCGGCCAGTATTTCAGGTTGCGATATGGTGTTATCATAGAGAGAGATGCCAGCGATTGAGGCTGTTGGTGCGATAAAGGGCAGATGGTACATCTCACTAATCGGTTGCCTGCCTGGCCAGTTGTTAGGCCAAGCGTCAGATATGTCGCCCATTCCAGATTTAACACCGTCGTAGGCCTCTCTGGGGTGATACAGTGAGCCGCCACCGTAGAGCACCGTCTTTGTCTTGCCATCGGTGCGCTTGTCCAGTTCCTTGCACCAGATGGCATAGCAGTCGTAGTTCATCGGGTGCAGGATTGGATAGTAGGTGGCATACTTGATGTCGATGACCTTCTCTGGTGCCGGGGTTGGTGCCGGTACTACTGGTGTTGGCGTAGGTGTTGGTGTCGGTACTACCGGCGCTGGTGCAGCGCAGGCTGCCAGAAAGGGTAGTGCTGCTATTATTAGCATCAGGCAGACACTACCAACTACCATTATTAATTTTTTCCCTGTCACCTAGATTCCCTCCTTGCAGAATTTTAAATCCGCTCATAACCAAGGTTTAAGTTTTGCTTCGTTTATCACCCCCCTTTCACTTTAATTAAATAAAGCAAAAGCCCACATTCGCATGGGCTTCATACGTAACTGGTAGTTTCTGCTTGATATCGGCTTGAAAGCTGCCATTCTAATATCGTTTTTGTGATTCTGCGGCATTATAATATTCAGTGCACCAAATTGTCAAGTGTTTCGCCATAATTCCTTTCAATTTAGGAACTACTCAACCTTAATTATGGTAGCATCAGCCTGTGCCAAGCCACCACATAAGGCTCCCAACGCATAGCCACCGCCCCTTCTTCGTAGTTCATACATCAGGTTCATGATTAGTCTGGCACCGCTGGCACAGTTTGGGTGGCCAACGGCTATAGCGCTACCGTTGATGTTAGTCTTGTCTCTTATCTCTTTAAGTTTTGGATTATCATTTGGGGCAAGCATCTTGATGGATACCAGGGGCACTGCAGCAAAAGCCTCGTTTATCTCCATAACCGCCACGTCATCCAGGGTTAAATCTGCCTTTTTCAGGACTTTCTCAATAGCATAGGCTGGTCCTTCTGGCATACGGTTAGGGTTAATCGCAATGGACACCTGGGCGACTACCGTAGCTAGGCATTCAAGGCCAAGCTCCTTTGCCTTGCTACGTCTCATTTCTAGAATTGCAGTAGCCCCATCATTTAGTCCAGGGGCATTACCAGCGGTAATTGTTTTGGTACCAAATATCGTCGGTAACCTAGAAAGCTTTTCTAGATTAGAATCTGGTCGGTATTGCTCATCTATGTCAAGTATTTTAGGCTCCCCCTTCGGCTGGGATATGGTGAGAACCATCATCTCATCCTTGAACTTAGCGGCGTTCCAAGCTTTGCCATAATTTATGTGGCTACGCAGTGCCCACTCGTCTTGTTCTTCTCTGCCTATCCCATATTCCGCAGCGACATTATCAGTATCAACCGAAACCAGGTTGAAATCTTTATAGCCATTATGCATTAAAGGGTCTTCCAGCACTATATCAGCCAGCCTAAAACCACTAAACCTAAGCCCCCTCACAATAAGTGGTTCCTGACTGAAGATGGTGCAGCCACCGGCTATTGCGGCATCTATCTCACCCAGCTTGATTGACATCGCTGCCAGTTTAACCGCTGACATTGCTGAGACACAAGCCTTATCAAAGGCAATTGACGGTGTCTCGGCAGGTAGCCCTGCCTTAAGCAGCGTTTGTCTGGCGGCGACTGGTGTCCAGACATCCTTACATTGGGAGGTATCACCCACTCCCCAGAACACCTCCCCCACTACATCAGGACTAATCTTGACCCGGCTTATGACTTCTCTCATTGGTATTGCCCCAAGGTCAAAAAGGTCAAAGTCCTTGAGTGAACCGCCAAAGCGTCCGAATGGTGTTCGGGCAGCACTGACTATTACCACATCATTATTATTATTCATCTTTTGTTTCCCCCTTAATTAATGCTCAATCTTATCAATTTGGTAGCGGAGCTTTCCGGCCGGTACAACCACTTCCACTACTTTTCCCTGAGCCTGTCCGATTACGGCTTTGCCAATGGGTGAAACGTTGGAAATCTTGCCCTTGGCTGGGTCCACTTCCCTGGCACCGACTATCATGTAATGTAACTCCTCACCGGAAGCCAAGTCACGCAAGACAATACGGTCACCAAGATTAACCCTGGGTGTCGGCTCACCCTCTTCTTTTTCCTTAATGATAACCGCTGCTTTTAAGATTTCTTCCAGTCCTCTAATCCGACCCTCCAGATGGTCCCGCTCCTCTTTAGCTGCCTGAAGGGGTGCGTTTTCACGAAAGTCTTTATCTGCTGCTGCCTTACTCATTTCCTTAATAGCTTGAGAGCGCCTGTTCTTAAGAACTTCAATATCAGCTGCAAGTTTACTATAGCCCTTTTGCGTTAGTGAAGTAGACTCTCGCCAGCCTTGTTTAGGTATGGATTGCAGCTTTGTTTTCCCCTTCTTAGCCTTAAGATGGGTAGCTAAACTGTTTTGGCTTAACCCTTCTTTCTTAGTGTAGGCCAGGAATGCTCGTACCAGCTCAAGCTTTTTCATGTATTCAGTATCCGATAGTGATAACCGCTCGGCGTAGTTAGCTATTTCAGGGGCACTAAGACTGGATAGGAGCCTTCCCCATCCATACCAGCGCACAAATTTATATACCTCTGACTGGATTTGCCCCCTCTCCTCAGCTGATAGGCCAGCCAGAAAACGATTGGCAGCTTCACCAAGGGTTATATCTTGAATACTATCACTCATCTTTCTCCAGATACCACCGGGCAAATTCCAAACCTAACCTACATTATAGTATTATATTATAGTTTATATGTGCTTCAGGCATCACTTTAAAAGTCCTCTTCTCCTGAAGGGTTTAGATAGTATACTTCGCCCTGTCAGTTTCAAGGCCCTTAATATTGCCTTGGCATGCCAGTCAAAAGACAGGTCTTCTGCTTTAAGCAAGGCTTCAACAATTCCATTTGACGACATCATATCAAATAAGCCGTCAATTTGCTTGTCACCCAGGTGCTCATATAATTTTCGGGCATAATAGGCTATTTGCAGCTCCCGTCCTAACTTCTGCTTCCACTCTCGCTCATAATTAGCCAGATTTTTGGCGGAGAGGTCATTAGTTTTAAGTGCCTGGTGTAATATATTGGCAGCAATATCAGCACTGAGTAATCCATAGTAGATACCACCACCGGTGACTGGCTTCACCTGTCCGGCGGCATCCCCGACTATTACCAGCCTTAAGCCATAGGTCCTAGCTGGCGGTTTTAAAGAAACCCCGCGATAGCTTATCTTTTCCATAACTGAGGTTATTTTTTGCTGAGTAAGTAGGGATGAGATAAGTTTTCTCAGGTAAAGCCCCGGACTGTGGCGTGACAGGAGTCCTACCAGTGCTCTTTTTGGTTGGAGTGGTACCAGCCAAGCAAAAAAACCAGGGGCTACCTTTCGGCCAAGATAGACTTCTATTCCTTCTAGACTATTGGTTTCAACTTCAGCTTGAGCGCCGAGGGCAAAATCGCTGACCTTACCTAATCCTAATCTTTCCCCAAAATTTGAATCAAAGCCAGTGGCGATAACTGCCGCTCTAGCTTTAAAAGTTAGCTTTTCTTCTTGCCAGGTGGCTTTAATGCTAACCCCATTGTGGCTAATCTGTACATCTCTGACCAGGCAATTTAGCACATATTTTACCCCTTTACTCTGAGCCTGACGAGCCATAGCCAGATTAAAAGCTGCCCTATTTAAAATACAGGCTTGGGTTTTTTCCTGTTGCAGCCTCAGCAACCTCCCTGAAGGTGAAAATATAGTGGCGCTATCCGTCCATTTTAAGATGACATTCTTATCAATGGCGAACGAGTTAACACATTCCCAACTTACAATCCCAGTGCAACAGACTTGTTCTTCTAGTTCCCCTTTCCGCTCCAGTGTTAAAACCTTATCCCCAGCCTCAGCCAGTCTGCCGGCTAAATAGCTCCCTACTGGGCCACCACCGATAATTACAATATCGTACACTCTCATTTCCTTATTTGGGAAATAAGTCAGCGTTTTAGTGACTTGTTGGAATACTCTCTAAACTGCTTACCGAGATATTTATTGAGGTAATATAGGATTAAAGGTATAGCGGTGATGGTGAGGATAACCATAGCCGAATTAAAGCCGGTAATCCTGATCCCAAACAATAGATTAAGGGCAAAGATACTAAGTGTTACCAAAGCAATAGATAGCCCGAAAGATAACGCAATCCTTTCAATGACATTGATTTGTTTTCCTTTGAAAAACACCAAGGTCCAAGCAAAGCCAGGCAGGAAGAAAACAAGTATAAACCCCAAAAGGGCTCTAATGACGCTTAAGCGCTCTAGGAAAGGGAAGATAAAGTCAACTAAGTCTTTAATCGGAGATAACCAATCCATAGATTATATTCCCTGAACAATGCTAACATTCTACACTACTTCTGCTCTATATCGCAATCATTATTATAAATTTTAATGTTGACAAATGTCCTAGTTGGTGTTATAATGTTGACAATTGGCATACCTGTGTGTTGACTTTTTAGTCAACTTAACGGTGAATTTTGTCTAAAGTGTTGACTTTTTGGTCAATATATGGTAAAAATATAGTTAGGGCTGTTAATCTGTAGCGAAGTGGAGGTAGGATTTATGGAAGCTAAAGAGTTTGGAGCTAGGTTAAGACAGTTACGAGAACAAGCTCATATAAGCTTGAGAGAGCTGGCAGGCAAGGTAGGCATTGACTTTACCTACCTTAGCAAAATCGAGAATGGGGTAATGCCTCCTCCTAGCGAAAAGGTTATACTGGCACTGGCTGAGGCGTTAGGTACTGACAGCGATGAGCTCTTTGCTTTGGCAGAGAGGATACCATCAGACTTGGCTGGGGTATTAAAAAATGGAAAAACGCTGAAGCTCTTAAGATCAAAGCATACTAAGCAGACCAGTGAAGGGAAACCAAGTTTACCAAGTCTGACCAATTTAAGAAGTTTAGCTGGGAATTATATAAGGTTCCCCGGTTCCAAGGTACTGGTAAGGACAGCAATAGCAACTTTCCTGGCGGTGGCTATAGGTGTCTCACTCTGGTTTGCGGCACCGGTTAAAGCACTTGATATAACTCTTTCTGACCCCTCACCCACCGTCATTGGTGCTAATGTTTCTTTCACGGTAACAATTAGTATTGCAGACCAAGAGCTGTTACCCATACAGAGCGTCACTCTTTACATATATGACGGAAGCAGTCGGGCGGCAGCTACTTATCTAGCTACCTGCAGCAATCTGCCACTGCAGACAACAGTTTCCCCCCACTACACCCGTACTTCCGCGCAGACAGGGGGCGGTGCAGTTACTATCACGGCAACTGCAGCAACTGGTTGGGGCTATGGTTATGGCTATGGCTATGTTGCCTGGCAGAGTTCTGGGTACTCTTTCTTTACGCCTGGTGGTTATGGCTACGGTTATGGCTATGGGGCTGGGGCGACATCAATAACCTATAATGTCACCTGGGGTTGCCCATCAAATTGGTCTACCGGGAGCTACACTGCTGAGGCTTCGATTGCCGCTAATGGTCAAACTTTCGCCAACACCAAGGCGTTTAGCCTCTCTACAGCAGCTGCTGGCGTACCGACGGTACCACCACCGTCGGGTATTACCAATGTTAGCGAGAATGTCAGAGCAGACGGTGTTTTCACCGATACTGTTGTCGCTAACTCTGATGACGGCAACGCTGCCCTTAGCATACTCAAGGGAACCAAAGGTCTTACTGAAGCTGGCGCGCCTTTAAGCACCATAAGCATGACTACGATGACGGCGGAAGAACAGGCAGCACTACCGACACCTGCCCCAGAGAATATCGTCGTCCCTGAAGGTGTAGCTGTTCCGGCAGATGCCTACATCGTCAGCGTGGTCTACGATTTCGCTCCTCCTGGAGCTACCTTTAACCCACCGGCAACCCTGACCATCAGCTATGACGAGACACTCATACCGGCAGGTGTTAGTGAAGAGGACCTGGTTATCGTCTACTGGAATGAAACAGCCGGAAAGTGGGAGGTGCTGCAGAACATCGTCGTTGACACGGCTAACAACACCATAAGCGGCGAGTTAAGTCACTTCACTGCCTTTACCATACTTGGACTTACAGAAGCACCACTACCGGCACCGGCTGCCTTTACACTCAGCTTATTAAGCATTTTACCGGCTGAGGTTGAGATTGGTGAGGAGATAACAATCAGTATCACGGTTGCCAATACTGGTGGTCAATCTGGCAGCTACGAAGCAACCTTAAAGGTAAATGATGTAGCGGTTGAAACTGAGATGGTAACACTGGATGCTGGTACCAGCAAGAAGGTGTCCTTCACCACCTCACAGGATACCGCCGGAACCTACACGGTAGATATCAATGGCACGACTGGTAGTTTTGTAGTCAAGCCAGCACCACCTCCACTGGTACCACCGAAGCCAGTGGTTCCACCGGTAGTACCTCCAGTCGAACCAGTTATTAACTGGTGGCTCATTGGCGGTATTATTGCTGGCGTTGTAATCCTCGGTACCATTATTGCACTGGTTGTACGCCGTCGTAGAGCCTAATAAATAGCTATCTTAACCAAAACAGGGTCACTTTAAAAAAGTGACCCTGTTTTATTAAGTACCCTTTTGATGATTTAGGGGAAGATGCCGATTCCTTTATTTAGTGAGTTGATTTTAGTCCCAGCTCAGAGCGAGCGCGCCAGAGTCTCAATAGGTTATCACGGGTGATAACCCCGATAACCCTATCCTGGCTTATAACGGGCATTTGATTTATATCACTCTCACTCATTTGTTCAAGCAAGCTCATAACATCCTGTTCGGGAGAAGCTGCCCGGAGGCGGTTAGCTGGAGTCATTATTTCATTTATCCGGGACGTATCCCAATTTTGTTTAGCAACCGTTCTTATATTATGTAAGGTTACGATGCCCTCTAACTTCCCTTGGTCAACTACGATAAAAAAGGTATAACCATTGGGAAGGACGTGGTGTTGAACCAGTTCGCTCAGGGTAATATTTGGGGAAACTGTAGGATAGCTGGTGAGCATTACCTGTGAAGCGGTAAGCCCCTGCATGGCTTCCTGCCACTGAAGCTGGCGATAACTGGCTGAAGCGGCATTCTCCAGGAACCAGCCGATAAAGGCTAGCCATAAACCGCTAATAAGTTGCTCGGTCAAAAATACTATTACAATGCCACCCAGTATAAATGAGTAGCCGACGCCACGCCCTACCTGGGTGGCGATACGAGTAGAGTAGGTGTAATTACCGGTAACCCGCCATAGGATGGAGCGAAAAACACGCCCGCCATCAAGGGGGAAGCCTGGAATCAGGTTAAAGGCGGCTAGGGCTACATTTATCAGAGCCAGCCGCCCTAGCATTTCGGTTATAGGCTCGCTTATACCACGGGTGAATAGCCAGATTGAACCAAAAATCCCACCGATTACCAGGCTACAAATAGGACCGGCAAGGGCCATCTTAAGTTCAGCGTCGGGGCGTGTTGCCTCTTTGGTCATCTGGGCGATACCCCCAAAAATGAAAAGGGTGATGCTTCGTATCGGGATACCATGGGCTCGGCCAACAAGGCTATGGGCTAATTCATGAGCAAGCACTGAGGTGAAAAATAGCAGACTGGTAATAACACCCAAAATCCAGTAAGGTAGTCGAGACCAGTTGGGATAAACCAGGGAGACGGTTAGCAGAATGAAAATGATAAACCAGGTATAATGCAGCCGTAGCTGAATACCGAAGACCTTGCCTAAGTTAAATGCATTCCCCATCCTCAATAAGTAACTAAGACCTTTTTTAGTTCAAAGAGGGCGGCAGTAGTGGCACGGCGCTTTATTCGAGCCCGGTCACCCGGGTATCTGCCGGCAACTACTTTCTTCTTCTTACCATCATCTATGCCGATGCATACTGTACCGACTGGCTTACCCTCAAGCTCATCCGGCCCGGCGACACCGGTTATTCCGACTCCTATATCAGCCACCAGACGACCTCTGGCTGCCTCAGCCATTGCCCCAGCTACCTCAGGGCTTACGGCACCATAGTCAGCAATAAGTTTGGGGGAAACACCATTGGCTATTTTTACTTTGCTGGAATAGGCAATTATACCCCCTCTAAAATATGCTGAGCTTCCGGGGACATCGGTGATAGTACTAGAAAATAACCCGCCACTACATGACTCCATAACTGCCAAGCTCAAACCTCGCTTAATCAGTAGCTCCCCTACTAAGGCTTCTAACCTGTCGTCATCTACACCCCATATATATTCAGCCAAAATCGACTTTATTCTAGCTTCATTATGGCTAATCGTTGCTTCGGCTTCACTCTGATTTTTGACTTTGGCCGTGAGCCGCAGGTGAATACCATCAGCTTTAGCATAAATAGCCAGAGTTGGGTTGGTTGAAGAAAGTAAGGGGGAAACCAGCTCCCCGACTGCTGCCTCAGATAGTCCAAAGGTCTTAATCGTTCTGGAAAAGATAATAGCCTTCTTAAATCTCAGGCGTAGCTTGGGCAAAACCTCTGTTTGCCACATTGGCTGCATTTCTCCGGGTGGACCGGGCATAGCTATAAGGATGCACCCTTCTTTTTCAACCCACCAGCCGGGGGCTGTCCCCTGGTTATTATTAAGGGCGCTAGCGGAAGGGATAAGCATTGCCTGCTTTATATTGCTCTGGGGCATCTTGACACCCCGCTGGGCAAAGAATTTGGTTATTTCACCTTCAAGTTCGGTATTGACTTCGAGTTTCTCCCCCAGCATCTCAGCTACGGCCTCCCGGGTTAAATCGTCTTCAGTTGGTCCCAGGCCTCCACTGGTCAGGATGAGGTCGGAACGCTGCCAGGCGCGCTTTAGGACCTCAACCAGTCTTTTCTGGTTATCCCCAACTTGTGAAATCCAGTAGAGGTCTATCCCCAACAGTGGTAGTTGGCTGGCCAGATAAGAGGCGTTGGTATCAGTTATCTCTCCCAGAAGAAGCTCAGTGCCAATGGAAACAATTTCTGCCTTCATTAAGATACCTTGTAAATTAACCCGGTTATTTAGCAGTTACTCTCAAGGCAATTATTTGCCCTCTCAAAAGCTAACACCTGGTTGCTGATATTCCCAGATACTTCTCCACCAGTGCCATAGCACAGAACTGGCCACACATGCTGCAGGCGGTTCCAGAGGAAGCGTGTCTTAAGTGCACCTGGTGAGACTGCTGCGGGTCTAAGGAGAGCTTGGCTTGTTCTTCCCAGTCGAGCTTCTTTCTGGCTACGGACATCCTCTTGTCCCAATCTTCGGCACCTTTAACCCCTTTGGCAATATCAGCGGCATGGGCTGCAATGCGTGTAGCAATTACACCTTGTCTCACATCCTCAGGGTCTGGCAGGGAAAGATGCTCCGCCGGTGTTACATAGCAGAGGAAATCGGCGCCAGCGGCGGCAGCAATGGCGCCTCCTATAGCCCCGGTAATATGGTCATAGCCGGCAGCAGTATCGGTTACCAGAGGGCCGAGTACATAGAAGGGCGCCCCTTTACAAATAGCCTTCTCCAGTTTAACGTTAGCCTCAATATGATCTAGTGGTAGATGCCCTGGACCCTCAACCATCACCTGGACTCCGGCTCTGCGGGCTCGATCCACCAGTTCCCCGGCAACAAGCAGTTCCTCCACTTGAGGACGGTCGGTAGCATCAGCCAGACAACCCGGGCGCATCCCATCCCCAAGGCTGAGAGTCAGATCATAGTCTCTGGCTATTTCAAGTAGCCGGTCATACTGTTCGAATAAAGGGTTTTCAGCTTCGTTGTAGAGTATCCAGCCGATGAGGAAAGCACCGCCACGAGAGACTACATCAGCCACCCTACCCTGCTCTTTTAGTCGGGCGATGGCTGACTGCGTTACCCCGCAGTGGACGGTGAGGAAATCAACACCATCACGGGCATGTTCCTCAATTACACTAAACATTTCATCAGGCGTTATCTTGATGATGGCGCCGTGTCTTTCAACTGCCTCAATGCCTGCCTGATAAATGGGTACGGTGCCTATTGGCAGGGAACTGGAGGCAATAATAGCCCGTCTGATAGCCGAGATGTCGCCACCAGTGCTTAAGTCCATGACGCTGTCAGTCCCGGCGTCAGTAGCCACCCGTAGTTTTTCCAACTCGGTATCAATATTGCCAAAGTCAGATGAGGTTCCAATATTGGCATTAACCTTGGTTCTAAGACCCTGACCGATACCACAAGGGGTGAGGTTAGCATGTTTAATGTTAGCTGGAATTACTATTGTTCCCGCAACGATACCCTGACGAATAAACTCAGCTTCTAGCCCTTCTTTTAGGGCTACTGCTTCCATCTGTGGTGAGATAGTGCCTTCTCTGGCTAACTCTAGTTGGGTCATCTCTGCCTCCAAAAATAAAGCCAAGGGTTTTATCTATTACCACTAGACCCCTGGCTTAAAGTTGCTGCCGCTTCCCTCCGCTCGGATTATCGAGGTCAGGTTCATAGGGTTGGCGCCAGATAGCCTCTCAGCCTTTGGGCACCCCTAGCGGTAAAATCTATTCTGCTTATACTAAAATATAACATAAACTCAGCCAAATTGCAAAAAGCCTTCTTACTTCATGGTGGTATAATAAATTCTGGTTATGAAAAAGCTTGAGGCTGGGGCAAGAAAATTAGGCTTACACCTTACTTCAAGGCAGCTTGAGCAGTTTGAAATCTATTACCAAGAGTTAGCAAGCTGGAACAAGCGGATTAATCTTACTGCCATAACTAGCTACGAAGAGGTGCAGCTAAAACATTTCCTTGACTCTCTCAGCGTAACCCTAGCCCTAAGGCAACCCCAAATTACAACTGAACTTCGGCTTATTGATATCGGTACCGGGGCTGGCATGCCGGGACTACCGCTTAAAATTCTCCATCCCGGTATAAAGCTGGTACTACTTGACAGCATAGCCAAGAAGGCAGCCTTCTTACACCATCTCAAAGATAGACTTGAGCTTGATGATGTAGAAATCGTGGTCGGTCGGGCTGAGGAAATTGGACAGGCAGTTCAATACCGGGAGGGGTTTGAGCTGGTAGTTTCCCGGGCGGTTGCTCATCTTGCTACCCTAGTTGAGTTGACCCTACCCTTTTGCACTATCGGCGGCAGTTTTATTGCCTTGAAGAAGGGAAATATTGAGGAAGAGGTAACTGCGGCAAGTAGGGCAATTAGCCTACTTGGTGGCAAGTTGCGGGAAGTGAAGAAGGTTAGCCTGGAAGAATTTACTGACCAGCGCCAGCTGGTGATAATCGACAAAGTATCACCAACCCCCAAACTATACCCTCGTCGGCCGGGAATACCAACAAAAAGACCACTCGGGTGAGATAAGGAGACCTAAAATGAAGATAAAATATCTTAGTGCTGTCTTGGCCCTGCTTCTCCTAATTTCAGTAATTGGTTGTGCAGCGCATAATATTCAGATTACTCACATTTTTTATGATGGTCTTGTCCCTCGTTTAGAGTCTGATGAATATGTAGAAATCACCAATCTTGGAGACCAGCCTCAAGATTTAGCTGGTTGGGTGCTAGTAGATATATCAGAGGGGGATCCGTCATTCACGTTCCCATCTTATATCTTGGCTCCCGGCAAAAGCATCCGAGTTTATACCAACGAATATCATCTCGAATGGGGAGGATTTAGTTTTAAATACAGACGAGCTATCTGGAATAATACTGAACCTGATGTAGCCGCGCTTTACGATAATCAGGGTAAAGAGGTCTCCCGAAAGAGCTACTGAATCAGGTTGATAAAGAAACTAAATGAGAGTAAAATAAATACATAAACTATTTAGTTTATAAATTGGGAGACGAGTGAGGGGGAAAATGAAAAGCGGCACATGGAAGGTTAAGAGTGGTCTAGCTCAGATGCTGAAAGGCGGGGTAATTATGGATGTGGTAAGTGCTGAGCAGTCCAAGATTGCTCAGGAGGCAGGTGCCTGCTCAGTGATGGCACTGGAAAGGGTACCAGCCGATATACGGGCTCAAGGTGGTGTTGCTCGGATGGCTGACCCAACCATTATTGAAGCTATTATGCAGGCCGTCTCCATTCCAGTAATGGCTAAGTGCCGCATTGGACACTTTGTGGAAGCTCAAGCCCTTGAGGCTCTGGGTGTAGACTTTATTGATGAATCGGAGGTACTGACCCCGGCTGATGAAAGCCACCACATCTGGAAGCACGACTTTAAAGTCCCCTTTATCTGTGGCTGTCGCGATTTGGGTGAAGCCCTCCGCCGCATTGGTGAGGGTGCAGCTATGATTAGAACCAAGGGTGAAGCTGGCACCGGCAATATTGTTGAAGCCGTAAAACATATGCGAGCGGTGATGGATGGCATTCGCCAGCTTAAAGAAACACCTGAGGAGGAGCTGATGGCACGAGCCAAGGAGTTGGGGGCACCTTTTGAACTGGTAGCCAAGGTACATAAGACAGGGGAGTTGCCGGTGGTTAATTTTGCCGCTGGGGGGGTAGCTACCCCATCGGATGCAGCGCTGATGATGCAACTGGGTGCTGATGGTGTCTTCGTTGGTTCGGGCATATTTAAGTCTAGTAACCCTGAGCAGAGAGCCAAGGCGATTGTCAAAGCCACCACCCACTTTAAGGATGCCGAAATTATTGCCGAGGTCTCCAAAAACCTAGGAGTGGCAATGCCAGGGTTGGATATAAAGGAAATTCCCACTGAGCAGCTTCTGGCATCTAGAGGATGGTAATATATGAGAATAGGTGTCCTTGCCTCACAAGGAGCCTTTGCTGAGCATATCGCTCTACTTCACCAACTGGAATCAGAGGCACTGCCCGTCCGCTTAGCCAAAGAACTTGACAATCTGGACGGGTTAATCGTTCCAGGAGGGGAAAGCACCTCCATCGGCAAGCTGATGGCAGATTACAATCTAACCAGCGAAATAAAGAGGCTGGCCAAAGGAGGCCTACCCATATTCGGGACCTGTGCCGGTATGATACTGATGGCTAGAGGGAGTTCGGATTCAGATACAAGGCTGCTCAAGTTAATGGACATAAAGGTTAGGCGCAATGCCTTTGGCCGACAGAAGGATAGCTTTGAGGTTGAACTTGAGGTACCAGTACTGGGTGAAAAACTCTTCCCCGGCGTATTTATTCGAGCCCCTGTAATTGAGCAAGCAAACAACGGAGTGGAAATACTGGCTAGGCTAACTGGTGGTACTATTGTGGCGGCAAGGCAGGGGAAGTTACTAGTTTCCTCTTTCCACCCTGAGCTGACCAGAGACTCAAGATTCCATCAGTATTTCTTAGATATTATCTCGGGGTCTCGGTGAAACCGGACTAATTATGAGGAGGACTCTTTTTGCAGAAGACAATCACTGACGACCTAGACGACCTGCTTAGTATTTTGCCACCACATATTTGCCAGCCTCTACTTAAGCAACCGGACCTGAGTGAGTTACTGGAGGTAGTGCTGGATCTGGGTCGTTCCCCTGAAGCCCGCTTCCCGCAACGAGAGGTGGCTTTAAGTTCAAAGGAAATAACCGAAGAGGAAATTGATTATGTTGCCTCGCGCATCAGCAGTTTTGGGGATGATAATCGGGCCGGAATTGAGCGTACCCTGCATCGCATCTCGGCTATCCGCAACCGCAAGGGGCGCATTGTTGGGCTTACCTGCCGTGTGGGTAGGGCTGTTTTTGGCACCATCAAGATTATTGAGGACCTGGTTGAGTCAGGTAAAAGTGTCCTACTTCTGGGTCGCCCCGGGGTAGGCAAAACAACGATGCTTCGTGAGGTGGCCCGGGTACTAGCCGATGATTTCGACAAACGAGTTATCATTGTTGATACCTCCAATGAAATTGCTGGCGATGGTGATATCCCCCACCCTGCTATCGGGCATGCCAGGAGGATGCAGGTACCAACACCGACAATGCAGCATGCGGTGATGATTGAAGCTGTAGAAAATCATATGCCTGAGGTAATAGTGATTGACGAGATTGGCACCGAACTTGAGGCTCAGGCAGCACGAACTATCGCCGAGCGGGGGGTTCAGCTTGTCGGCACCGCCCACGGTAACACACTGGAAAATCTGCTGATGAATCCTACCCTAGCTGACCTTATTGGGGGTATCCAAAGCGTAACCCTCGGCGATGAAGAGGCAAAGCGAAGAGGCACCCAAAAGTCTATTCTGGAGCGCACCGCACCACCTACTTTTGATATTATTGTTGAAATTCAGGACCGGGATAAAGTTGCCATTCACCCCGATGTTAGTGAAGCCGTTGACGGCGTCTTGCGTAGTAAATCTATAGTTACTGAGACCCGCTGGCTGGATGAGAAAGGAGAGGTTAGAAGTAAAAAGGAGGCACCGGCTATCATCCCCTCAAGGGGAACCGCCAAAGGCAGGAAACCCCTTAAAGGGAAAGAAATAGCTAAACTTTACCTCTTTGGTGTAAACCGGGGACGATTTGAGCAGGTAGCAAGAGAGATGCAACTGGATTTGAATATAGTTAGAAACCTTAATGGAGCTAACCTTTTTGTAACCTCCAAAAGCTACTACCGGCGAAAGCTACAAAAGGTCAAGGATGCTGAAGCCGCAAATTTACCCATCTATGTCGTCAGGAGTAATACCCCACCCCAAATCAGGCAGCTGCTAGCTACTATTTACCCTACTGGTAGCGCAAACAGGGTAAGTCCCCTTGAACAAGCCCTTGGTGAGGCGGAGGAGGCAGTAAGCCGGGTGAAGGGTGGCGAGGAAGCGATAGAGTTAAGCCCCCAGAGTGCCTATATCAGACGCCTGCAGCACTTAATCGCCGAGCGAAACAGTCTACTGTCAAGTAGCCTGGGCAAAGACCCGAATCGAAGGGTCAGGATTTATAAAGAATAGATAAGAGTATAATTATGGCTCTATTTATCACCTTTGAGGGGGGAGAGGGGACAGGTAAAAGCCTTCAGATTAGGCAGCTTTTTAAAAGGCTATCAAAGCTAGGTATCCCGGTGCTGCTAACTTATGAGCCGGGGGGGACATCATTTGGCAGGAGGATAGCCCGCCTGCTCAAGTGGTCACAAGACGTAAATATATCCCCGGTAGCCGAGTTAATTCTGTTTAATGCTTCCCGGGCGCAACTGGTTGATGAGGTATTAAAGCCTGCTCTCAAGGATGGGAAGGTCGTTATCTGCGACCGCTATGCTGACTCCACTACTGCCTACCAGGGTTATGGGCGGGGGCTCAATCTAGAGATGGTAAAAGCCATTAATGAGGCGGCTACGGGAAAGCTGGAACCTGACCTTACTATTCTGTTAGACCTGCCGGTAGAGGAGGGATTAGCTCGTAAGAGGTTAAAGAAGCCAGACCGCTTTGAACAGGAGGATTTAGCTTTCCATCAAAGAGTGAGAGGTGGCTATCTCAAGATGGTAGCTAATGACCCGCAGCGCTGGCTGGTAGTAGACGGCAGGCAACCCAAAGGGGAAATAGCCGAGATTATCTGGCTGAGGGTAAGTAAGTTAATATCGGAGCAAGGAAAGCATGGCTAAAAGGATGAAAGTCGCGGTAGCAATGAGTGGCGGGGTTGACTCATCAATGACGGCAGCACTGCTTAAAGAGGCCGGCTATGAGGTCTATGGCGTTCACATGCTGCTCTCGCCGGACCATAACCCAGAACACAATATCTCGGATTTAGAGAGTACTTGTGAGCTTCTAGATATTCCCCTCTATAAGCTCAATTTCGAGTCAGAATATCAAAGAGAAGTCATTGATTATTTCTGTAAGGAGTATGCCCTCGGGCGGACACCAAATCCGTGCATTGCCTGTAACCGGCACATCAAATTTCACCTTCTTTTAGACAGGGCGCTTAAGATGGGGGCTCATTATTTAGCCACCGGTCATTATGCCCGGGTTAAAGGCTCACTGGACGGCTTTTCCCTGCTTAAAGGGATTGACACATCTAAAGACCAGTCCTACTTCCTCTACACCTTGGGGCAACGGCAACTACAGTATCTGTTACTGCCGCTGGGCAATCGCCGCAAAACTGAAATCAGAAACCTGGCCGGTAAGCTGGGCTTACCCACAGCTAAGAGTCCTGAGAGCCAGGATGTCTGCTTCATTCGGGATAAAGATTATCGCCCGTTTATCACCCAGCGCATCCCACTCAAGTCTGGTGATATTGTTGACAGTGAAGGCAGGGTTTTAGGTAAGCACCAAGGCCTAGCCCTATACACTGTGGGTCAAAGGCAGGGTTTGAGACTTGCCACCAAAGAGCGCTACTATGTAATAAAACTTGATGCTGCAACTAACCGGGTAGTAGTCGGTAGCGAAGATAAGCTTTTAAGCAGTAGCCTTACTGCTGGAAAGTTAAATTGGATAGCTGGGAAAGCCCTGAAAAAGATAAGTGGTATAACTGCTAAAATTCGTTACCGGTCACCCGAAGTAAGAGTCAAACTTTACACTTGCGATAGTGGGGTAGAGGTCAAATTTGATGAGCCACAGCGGGCGATTACCCCGGGACAGGCTATAGTCTTTTATAAGGGGGATGTTGTCTTAGGCGGTGGTGTAATAGAGGGATAGAAATTGAGCCGTACTATGCCGATACCCTCTTTTGCCGAGGAAAGTAAGCTTCAAGGAGAAGGTTACCAGCTGATCGCTGGTATTGATGAAGTTGGTCGTGGTGCCTTGGCTGGCCCGGTGGTAGCTGCCGCTGTCATTTTACCCTATCCTATAGACTCTCCTTGGCTTTATCAGGTAAAGGACAGTAAAGAGCTTAGTCCCCAGAAGCGCCAGCTCCTCTCACACCATATTCATCAGGAAGCTTTGGCGGTAGGCATTGGTGTTTCAAGCCACGAAGTAATAGATACCAAGGGTATAATTCGGGCAACAAGACAGGCGATGAAGTTGGCGGTAGAGAGGCTTGAGCCACAACCCCAGTCTTTGCTTATAGATTATATACCCCTTCCCGAAGTAAAACTGCCGCAGCAGGCAGTACCTGGCGGTGATAGCCGGTGCCTATCAATTGCCTGTGCCTCCATTATCGCCAAAGTAGCTCGCGACCAGCTGATGGTGGAGCTTGACAGGGCTTATCCCGGCTATGGACTGGCTCAGCACAAAGGCTATGGCACCGAGGAGCACTTCAGCTGCCTAAAGATGCTGGGACCATCCCCCATCCACCGCCAGTCCTTTCGCTTGATTAAAGGAAATGAAGCGTAGAGATACCGGTATTCTGGGTGAAAACCTAGCCAAGGACTATCTTAAGCGGCAAGGCTACCACATCCTTGAGGCCAATTACCGTTGCCCTGAGGGTGAGATTGATATCATAGCCGAGCATAGAGACTATCTGGTCTTTATTGAGGTGCGTACCAAAAGGAGCCTTAAGTTCGGCAGTCCTGAGGAATCAATCACCCCAGCTAAAATGAGACGGCTGAAAGCTAGTGCCCTTTATTACCGGCAAAGCCACTCTAAGTTGCCACCGCTATGGCGTATTGATGTGGTGGTAATAGAGCTAGACTATAAGGGGAAGCCACCACGAATTGAACTTATTGAAAATGCAGTCGGTGACGACTGAAAGCACAAAGCTTTACCCTTCTTAAGTGACTATGCTAGAATTAATCTCCAAGTAAGGAGGGTAAAAACCCAAGTGGTTCTATGATGTCATCGGAAAAAC
Organism: Chloroflexota bacterium; assembly: GCA_030602375.1. GTDB lineage: Bacteria > Chloroflexota > Dehalococcoidia > Dehalococcoidales > JAUVZV01 > JAUVZV01. The sequence continues at coordinate 28,237 of JAUVZV010000004.1, forward strand.
CATCTAGAGAAATACTACGTGTTATTGATGCCAATCTAAATCGGGTGGGTGAAGGGCTTCGTCTTCTGGAAGATATAGCTAGGCTGGTGCTTGATGATGCCGCTTTAACTGAAGAGCTAAAGACGATGCGGCACGAGCTACTTGCGGGTGACCTGGAGCTTAATCAGCAACTACTTGAGGCGAGAGATTCAGAAGGTGATGTTGGTATTGATATTGAGGCTCCGGGACAGGGAAAAGAACGGGAACTTCCGGCATTGATCATGGCCAACTCAAGAAGGATTCAACAGGCACTCAGGGTGCTGGAAGAGATGGCTAAAATGCCCGGTGTTACTCTGGGATTGGACTCAGAGAAATTTAAACGAGCCAGGTTTAACTTCTATACTATGGAGAAGAATCTGCTGGCTAGGCTCAAGCATCAAGGTGCAGACTAATAGCTTGGGGGTAAAGAATGAGCCAATTAAGGGATAATTTGCCATCCATTGCTGAGCGTATTCGGGCTATCTTTTTGGCTAAAGACGGAGCCAGAGAGAAGGCACTGCCGCTGTGCCGTGACTCTGTTCGCTACTCGAGTAACGCTATCCGTGCCATACACCGCCGCCAGTTTACCAAAGCGAAAGAGCTGCTTGGCTCAGCTCAAAACCAGCTAAAAGAGGCTGAGCTGACAATTAGTTCCTGCAGTGAGCTTAAAAACATTGGCTTTCTCAAGGATGCGCAGAAGGAATTTGCTGAGGCCAGCATTACCCTTGCCCTGATAACCGGAGAGTCGCTACCTTCCCCTGACGAATTAGACATTGACCCCGCCGCCTATTTAAATGGGATGGGAGAAGCGGTTGGAGAACTAAGGCGCTACCTCCTGGACAGCATCAGGCAGGGTGACCTCTCCCGAGGTGAGCAGCTACTTGAAGCCATGGATGATATTTACGATGTGCTACTTACCATGGACTTTCCTGATGCCATAACCGGTGGACTACGCCGCACCACTGACATAGTTCGTAGCGTCTTGGAGAAAACACGCAGCGACTTAACCTTGGCTATAAGGCAGAAAAACCTGGAGGATAGCTTAGGAGAATTCAGAGGGCAAGCTTAATGGACATAAGAGTATGGGTGATTTTGGCAGCAGTAGTGGCTCTGGCTTTTGTTGGCTACTTGGTGTTCAGCATATTGCGCCAGGAGGAAGGGAACAAGAAGATGCAAGACCTTTCCCGAGCCATAAGACAGGGTGCTATGGTATTTCTGCGCCGGGAATTTATCACCCTCACCCTTTTTACAGTGGTAATGGTTATCATTCTTGCCTTTCTAATTGAGCCAAAACCTTGGGTAGCCCTGGCCTACTTTCTGGGCACACTAACCTCGGCTCTGGCTGGATTTCTTGGAGTAAATATTGCCACCAAAGCCAATAATAGGACAGCTAATGCTGCCATCAAGAGCTGGGCTAAAGCACTCAGGCTTGCCTTTTCCAGCGGTGCTGTCATGGGCTTTAGCGTGGTTGGTCTGGGACTGCTGGGCTTAACTGTTATCTCTATCTTTTTTGATGACATCTATGTCTGGTTAGGATTTGCCTTCGGGGCTTCTGCTGTTGCCCTTTTCTTAAGAGTAGGCGGTGGCATCTTCACTAAAAGTGCCGATGTCGGTGCTGACCTAGTGGGCAAGGTGGAGAAGGGGATACCGGAGGATGACCCTCGTAATCCAGCCGTCATCGCCGACCTGGTCGGGGATAATGTCGGCGATATCGCCGGGATGGGGTCTGACCTCTATGAATCCTATGTTTCAGCTCTGGCAGCAGCCATGGTTTTGGGCGTTATTGCCTTTAAGACGCAAGGGGTAATGATGCCGCTTCTGCTCGGAGCCATCGGGATAATCGTCTCCATTATTGGTGCCCTCTTTGTCAGACCTAAAGAGTTTAAAGGCAGTTTTGAAGAGCAGGTAAAAAAAGCCCACGCCGTTATGAACCGGGGGGTATATATAAGCAATATCCTGATGATAGCAGCCAGCTATTTTGTCATCACTGGTTATTTGGGTAGTGATGGACTCGGTATCTTCTGGGCTTTAATCCTGGGGCTTGGCTGTGGTTTCCTAATCGGGCAGGTAACGGAATATTTTACCTCGGAGCACAAACCGGTACTGGGTATAGCTAAAGCCAGCCAAACCGGACCGGCAATTAATATCATTGAGGGCATATCTATGGGTATGTTCAGTACGGTTATCCCGGTAATTCTGGTTGCTGTTACCACCGTATCTGCTTTCCGGGTGGCGGATCACTACTTTGCCGGAGCTGGACTGCTGGGTATAGCTATTGCCGCGGTGGGCATGCTTATCAATCTGGGAATGTTACTGGCTATGGACTGCTACGGACCAATTGCTGATAATGCCGCTGGTATTGCCCAAATGGCTGGACTGGGCAAAGATGTTAGAGGGCGCTGCGAAGCCCTTGATGCTGTCGGTAACACCACCGCTGCCTTGGGTAAGGGTTTTGCCATCGCTTCAGCAGCCCTGGCATCCCTAGCCTGGCTTGCTACCTACTTTAAAGTAGCTAACATTACCGTAGCCAGCATAACCAACGTCGATGTAATTGCCGGCTTATTTATTGGGGTGATGATGACCTTCCTTTTCTGCGCTCTGGCGATGAAAGGAGTCAGTAGTGGTGCCTCCAGTGTGGTCAATGAGGTCAGAAGGCAATTTAAAGAAATCAAGGGGTTAATGGAAGGCAAAACCAACCCTGATTATGTAAGTTGTGTTGATATTGCGACCAAAAGGGCATTAAAGTCGATGCTACTTCCTGGGGTACTGGTAATTCTAGTACCGCTGCTTATTGGCTTTACTCTGGGGGTAGAAGCTGTAGCTGGGGTACTGACTGGAGCATTACTAGCTGGCTTCTTGGTAGCGGTGATGATGGCTAATGCCGGTGGTGCCTGGGATAATGCCAAAAAATACATTGAGGCTGGTAATCTCGGTGGCAAGGGAAGCCCGGCTCATAAGGCAGCAGTTATCGGTGATACGGTAGGTGACCCATTTAAAGATACAGCTGGTCCAGCGCTTAATATCCTGATAAAACTAATTGGTAAAGTAGCAGTGATTTTTGCACCGCTTTTCCTGTTATTCTCCTGACCCCAACTAATCAAAACTGCGCAAGAAAGGATTCCCCTGACGCTCAGCGCCAATAGTCGTCTCCGGGCCATGGCCGGGATAAACGATAGTCTCATCGGGTAATGCCATGAGCTTGGTGTGAATGCTATTCATCAGCTTGACATAGTCGCCACCCTCTAAATCATACCGGCCAATGCCGTAATTAAAGAGGGTATCCCCGGTGAACACTACCCCCTCCCCCAAAAGGCAGATACCGCCTAGACTATGTCCCGGGGTATGAAGAACTACAAAATGCAGGTCATCAACATCTATGCTGTCCCCACCTTTAAGCCACCTGTCAGCTGCCGGCGGGTCATCGTAAGCAAGACCAAAGATAGTGCCGCTCAGCCACCTCTTATCTCCCTGTAGAAATGGAGTGTCCTCAGGGTGAAAGCAGACCAGAGCCCCGGTTGCTTCCTTGACCTTTTTTGCCGCACCAACATGGTCGGTATGAACGTGGGTGATGACAATAAATTTTATGTCAAGCTCTAATTCTTTAACTGCCTTCAAAATCTGCTTGCTCTCAGCACCGGGGTCAATTATCATCCCCTTCTTAGTTGCCTCTGAGCCCACGATGTAGCAATTAGACTGGATTGGTCCTACCACCAGCTTCTTAATAATCACTGTAATAAATTCCTTGCTTTATGAGTAAAGTTTAATTAGCCAAAAAGTAGGCTTCGGAAACATCTTGATTAACCTCTCTGCTCCTGAAGCCTACTTCTGGGTCACCCCTAACTTCGTCCCCTACTCCTCCCTTTTGGTTTCAAACCAAATAGCCCCTTTGCTTAAAGAGCCCTTTTATATAATTAACGAGGAGCTCGGGAACCTTCTCTCCGCTCCTCGCTGATAAACCAAATTTACTTTCTGCCACCTACCAGCGAGGAGCCCGCCATGGGAAAATCCAGGTACATAACAAAGCTTGCTTCACTATGCACTCTCCTTCACCAGATTTCAGGTGGAGGTACTACTAGCTTACTTAAATTTTAGCAAATCCCAGCTTAAGCGTCAAGGAGAGTCAAAAGGAATGACGGCTATTCTGGCTAGCTTTCACCCCTTTGACATTAGAGCTTAAAGCTGATAACTTAATATTCAACAACTTTTACTGCAAGCAAATGTCCGTAGTCGCCTTAATTTCAGCCGCTATTCCCAAATTGGGCTCACTTTTGCAATGATTGACATTTTTTGGTAGAGTTTTCACGAGACACATATTATGCCCGTGTGGCTATTTTCCATCATCATGGGGCGGGTGCTATTGCCTTAAGCATACTTTTCATCTTATACCTCAGGCGGGTTTGGAAATTTATTAGATAACTCTAACGGAGGGAACCTTAAGGAGTTGGAGAATGAGTAAAAAGGCTCAAGCTAAAGTAGATATGGAAAAGATTACCTCCCTTTGCCGTCGGCGAGGTTTTGTTTTCCCCAGTAGTGAAATCTATGGTGGGCTTTCCAGTTGCTGGGATTATGGACCTTTAGGTGTAGAGTTAAAACAGAACATCAAACAGGCGTGGTGGCAGGCAGCGGTTTATGAGCGTGATGACATGGTCGGTATGGATGCCAGTATCCTGATGCACCCGCAAACATGGGCCGCCAGCGGGCACCTTAAGGATTTTAGTGACCCGTTGGTAGAATGCAAAAGCTGTCATTTGAGGTGGCGTGCCGGTGAGCTTAAGGGTGATAAGTGCCCCTCCTGTGGTGGCGAGTTAACTGAGCCTCGCCGTTTCAATCTAATGTTTAAAACCTTTATGGGACCTGTTGAGGAGGATGCCAGTGTAGTTTACCTGCGCCCTGAGACAGCCCAGGGTATGTTTGTTAACTTTGAAAATGTGCTTAACACTACTAGAAAAAGGCTACCCTTTGGTATTGCCCAGATAGGCAAGGCCTTCCGCAATGAAATTACCACCGGCAACTTTATCTTCCGCAGTCGGGAATTTGAACAGATGGAGATTGAGTTTTTCGTCAGGCCAGGGACTGATAAGGAATGGTTCACCTACTGGCTTGAGGAGCGCCTCAGGTGGTATACAAAATTGGGTATCAAGAGGGAAAACCTCCGCTTGCGCCGACACACCAAGAAAGAACTGGCTCATTATGCTAAAGCGTGCTCTGACATTGACTACCTTTTCCCTATGGGGTGGTCAGAGCTTGAGGGTATAGCCAACCGCGGCGACTTTGACCTTGTTCAACACTCCCGTTTTAGTGGCAAGAGCCTCATCTACTTTGATGAAGAGACCAAAGAGCATATCACCCCCTATATAATCGAACCTTCAGCCGGGGTGGATCGCGCTCTTCTGGCTTTTCTCTGCGATGCCTACGATGAAGAATCAGATGAAGATGAGGCAAGGGTACTACTTCATCTCCATCCGACACTAGCCCCAATTAAGGCAGCAGTGTTACCCTTAAGCCGGCGAGAGGAACTGGTTCGGGTAGCTAAAGAGATATATGCTGACCTTCGTCAATGCTTTATGGTGCAGTACGATGATGCTCAGAGTATCGGACGCCGCTACAGGCGTCAGGA
>JAUVZV010000049.1 GCA_030602375.1 Chloroflexota bacterium
TCCATCGCCACCGAAGAAGGGCAGATTATATTGAGCCTGCTTGAGGGCTTGAAGTTTTCTAAGAAGCAGCGCGAGCTAACCTTCAGGGAAGGAGTCAGAGTAGGCTCAAGCCAGATAAGACTAAATCTTAAGCAGCTTGGGGGTAAGTGGCAGGAGACTCTAGAGGAGGTGCTGGGGAAGATAAGGTGATATAACGTATCGGCAGTCTAAGAGGGCTTCCCCCGCTTTTTACTTTATAAAGGGAAGCTGTTATAATAGTCAAAACCTTTATTCCCGGACTTAAAGGAGAATAATTTGAAGATACTTTTGGTCTATCCAAGCTACCCGGACACCTTCTGGAGTTTCCGTCATGCCTTAAAGATTATTGCCAAGAAGGCTGCCTTCCCTCCTTTAGGCTTACTCACGGTGGCAGCAATGCTCCCCGAGGAATGGCAGAAGAGACTGGTAGACATGAATGTAACCTCACTTGCTGATGATGACCTCAAGTGGGCAGATTATGTTTTCTTAAGTGCTATGGTGGTGCAGAAACAGTCAGCAAAGGAGGTTATCAGCCGCTGCAACAAACTCGGCGCCAGGATTGTTGCCGGTGGTCCCCTTTTTACCACTGGATATGAAGATTTCGGCGGGGTTGACCATTTTGTACTCGGTGAGGCTGAAGTTACCCTGCCGCTTTTCTTAAAAGATTTAGATGAGGGTAATGCCAAACATATCTATGCCTCCACCCAGCGACCTGACCTAGAGAAAACCCCGCTTCCGCTCTGGTCGCTTATTAACATGAAGCATTACTCGTCAATGAATATTCAGTACTCCCGGGGTTGCCCTTTCAACTGCGAGTTCTGTGACATTATTATCTTAAATGGGCACAAACCACGAACCAAAACCAAAGCTCAGCTACTAAGTGAGCTGGAGGTGCTGCACAGTCATAGGTGGCGGGGTAGCCTTTTTATTGTTGATGATAACTTTATCGGCAATAAGAGGAAACTTAAATCTGAAATCCTGCCCGCTCTAATCGAGTGGATGGAGATAAAAAGATACCCCTTCACCTTTTTCACCGAAACATCAATTAATCTAGCCGATGATGAGCAACTAATGAAACTAATGATCAAGGCCGGGTTTGAGCGGGTATTTGTTGGCATTGAAACCCCGAACGAAGAAAGCCTAGTTGAGTGCAATAAGCTGCCCAATAGAAATCGAGACCTTGTGGCTGCGGTCAAGAAAATCCAAAACCACGGCTTGGAGGTGCAGGGAGGGTTTATTGTCGGCTTTGATAATGACCCGATTACTATCTTCAAAAAGCAGATTAGCTTTATTCAGCAGAGCGGAATTGTTACCGCCATGGTTGGACTACTGAATGCCCCGCCTGGCACTAGACTGTACCAACGTCTGAAAAAGGAGAACCGACTACTAAAAGATAACTCTGGTGATAATACTGATTGCTCAATTAATTTTATTCCTAGAATGAAATTTGAAACACTTATAAATGGCTATAAACATATCCTGGATACAATCTACGCACCCAAGCAATATTATGCCAGGATAAAAACCTTCCTCAAAGAGTACCACCCACCACGGAGGGTAATCCAAGTTCGGTCGGTCCGACTCTATCACCTCAAGGCACTTATTAAGTCAGTCTGGGTTTTGGGCATTAAGGAAAAGGGTAGAAAATACTACTGGCAACTTTTTGCTTCCACCCTACTTAAGCGTCCCCGGTCTTTTCCAATATGCATGAGCCTAGCTGTATATGGACTGCATTTCCGGAAAACTGCGGAACAGTACCTTGGTAAACCTGTGGAGAATAGCCAAATCTAAGCTAACTTAAAGCTAAAGATATCTGACTACTTCAGTTAAGCTAGAAATCCGAGGGCAGTCACTGACTTCAGGATAAAGACTGTAGCGGTCAATAAGTATCGGACTAATACCTACCCCCCTTGCCCCCACCACATCCACTTCATACTGGTCACCAACATGAACTGCTTCGGAGGCGCTGACCCCGGCACACTCCAGAGCAGCCAGGAAAAAACGGGGGTCTGGTTTATCTACGCCTACCTCTTGCGGGTTAACCACAAAATCAAGGTAGGACTCAAGCCCCAATTTTTGTAAGGTAGAATCCACACCTTTAGTTAGATTAGTAAGTAACCCTAAAATAAGGTTTTGTTTTTTTAAAGTCTTTAGGGCTAAAAAGACATCATCAAAAAGGACAAACCTCGCCCCTTTAAACAGCTCCTCTGCCTTCTTCATAATTCTGGTCAGTGTCTCCCCGGAAACCTTAACTCCAGCCTCACTTAAGATGATGTCCTCATAGCGCATATAGACTTCAAACCGCTGCCTAGGGTCTCTTTTCCCCAGTGACAAGCGGAAATTCTCCTCATAAAGATACTTGTTGGCCACGGCAACACCTCGCAATATATCCTGGGGGGATATATCAATACCAACTTGCCGGAAAGCTTGCTGATGCACTTCGTGTTGAGGGGGTTCATAGCGGGCTAGTGTATTAAACCAATCAAGGAATACGGCTTTAAACACAATACTTTCTCAATTAGGCATCCTCAATACCCAGGTCCTTAATGTAGTCAACAGCATCCTGAACAGTTACTATCTTTTCCGCATCCTCATCGGGTATTTCAAGCTTCTGAGAGGGGGTGCTAAACACCTCTTCAATAGACATTATCAACTCAACTAGGTCTAGAGAGTCGGCACCCAAATCATCAACAAAACTAGCGGTAGGGACTACCTCTCGCTCCTCTACCCCTAGCTGCTCAACGATTATCTTTCTTACCCTGTCAAAAACCGCCGCCACTTTTTAGCCTCCTTTCCAAGACTATCGATCGGTAAAGGCCAGTGCTACCGAGCTTAAAACCCCGTTAATAAACTTTGATGAACTATTGCCGCCAAAGGTCTTGGCTAGTTCAACGGCCTCATTTATGGCAACCTTAACTGGCACTTTATTATCAAGTAAAATCTCATATATTGCAAGCCTTAAGACATTCCGATCAATTATTGGTATTTGTTCCACTGGCCAAGCTGGAGCAAAATTTCTTATATACTGGTCAATTCTCTCTTTATCCTGGAGAACACCGCTCACCAGTTCACGGACAAAGGCATTATTCTCCTCAGAAAGTCTTCTTTGGGACAGAAGTTGACTTAACACCCCTTCACTATCATGCCCCACCGAATCAATCTCATAAAGTGCCTGAAGAGCAAGTGCCCTCGCCCAGCGCCGACTGCCAACCATAATTCATCCCCCAAAACTCAAAACAACATTATATCACTATACCATTACCAGTCAACAGGTGAGATGGAGAGCCGCCACCACCTTCTGGGAATGCCAGAGACGATTATAGGTATGGCAAGCCTTTTCATTTTCCTCAACAATAAGTCTAATACCTTGAGCCTGAAGTACCTCTTTTGTTTCCGGCAATAGCTTGGTCATGCCCCACATCCCGGTGCCAACCACCAATACTTCAGGATTCTCAGCCATAACTTCAGCAATGTCTTCAGGGTATATCCTATGCCCAATCTTTCGCCACCAATCAAGCTTAACCCGGTCGGGGAAAACGACTACATCTGAAGTATACTCCCGGCCACTAATGGTTATACATCCGAACTGGTAAGAATCAATAGTATTCATGGCTAAAGTCCACCGTCCACACCTAAGACCTGACCGGTAATGTACCTTGCCTCTTCAGAGACCAGAAAGGCAACTGCCTCAGCCACATCCTGCGGCAAACCAAAGTAGCCAACCGGTATTCGTTCTTTAAGCTCCTCTCGCCACTTCTCGTCCAGCGCCTGCGTCATCCCGGTATCAATAAAGCCAGGGGCGATAGCATTAGCGGTGATACCACGCGAAGCCACCTCTTTAGCTACAGTCCTGGTGAAACCGATAATGCCAGCCTTGGCTGAAGCGTAATTAGCCTGTCCCCTGTTACCCACTATGCCAACAATGCTGGAGATACTGACAATCCTGCCCCAGCGCTGCTTAACCATATGTTTTAAGACCGCCCTGGTGCAAAGAAAGACGCCCTTTAAATTAGTATTCAGGACTTTATCCCAATCCTCGTCTGACATCCGCAGCAGAAGCTGGTCCCGGCTAATACCGGCATTATTAACCAGGATATCAACCTTCCCATAAGAAGCCACAGCCTCCTCCACCAGTCTAGCTACCTCTGATGATGAACTGACATCAGCCAGAATAGCTTGGCTCCGCCCCCCGATTGCCCTAATTTCCTCAGCCACTGCCTTAGCAGTATCATTAATATCGTTAACCACCACCGCAGCCCCAACTCCAGCCAGTTTCAGGGCAATCGCCCGGCCAATGCCCCGACCGCTACCAGTAACTATTGCCACTCTTTGGGAAAGGTCCATTATAC
>JAUVZV010000017.1 GCA_030602375.1 Chloroflexota bacterium
AAGGCAAGGGTAGAACGAGTAACCGCTGATGGTTATGAGGTTTTAGAGGTAACCCTGCCGGCAGTACTGACGATAAGCAATGAGATTGGTGAGCCCCGCTACCCCAACATAAAGGGAATCATAGCCGCTAAAAAGAAAGAACCTGTTATCTGGAAACCGGCTGATATCGGGCTCAAGCCGGTACAAGTGGGTGCTGCTGGTCGGCATACCAAAATGCTCAAGTTCCTCCAGCCTGTTAGCGAAGGTGAATGTGAGATTGCAGAAGGAGAGAGCCCTGAAGAAGCAGCGGGTAACCTGGCCCTAAAACTCAGGGAAGCCAAGATTCTGTAGCGGGCTCTTTTACCCATAATTTAGGAGGAAGTATTTAATGGCTGATTATAAAGATGTTTTGGTTTATTGTGAGAGGACAGAGGATAAGCTAGCCGCAATTGCCACCGAACTCTTGGGTTGCGGCAGAAAGTTAGCTGATGACCTAGGGCAAAAGCTATCTGCAGTGCTAGCCGGTAGCAAGGTAAGCAGTTTAGCCCAGGAGGCAATTGCCTTTGGCGCCGACATAGTATACTTGATTGATGACCCCCTCCTCAAAGACTATCAGACCGATTCTTATCTTCAGGTTATGGAAAGGCTAATCAAAGAAGTTACGCCCCAGATTCTCCTTCTGGGACAAACTAATATTGGCCGTGACCTGACGCCAAGGCTTGCCTTCAAGCTGGGGACAGCCTGTTCTATGGACTGCCTGGAACTTGAAATTGACCCCGACTCAAAGCTCCTGTTGCAAACCAAACCAGTTTACGGAGGCAATGCCCAGGCTATCTTTACCTGCGACTCCTACCCACAGATAGCCAGCGTCAGGATGAAGGCAATGACACCCCTTGAGCGAGATAACTCAAGGAAAGGGGAAGTGATAACTTTTGATGCTGGTCTAGACCCTCAAACAATAAGAACCAAGGTCCTAGAGAAAGTAGCTGAGGAAATAGAAGGGATAAAACTGGAAGATGCTGAGGTGATAGTTGCTGGAGGTAGAGGCATCGGTGGTACCGAGGGCTTTAAGGAGCTAGAAGAACTGGCTAAGGTACTTAAAGGAGCCACAGGTGCCAGCAGACCCCCCTGTGATAATGACTGGGTGCCATCTACCTGGCAGATAGGACTCACCGGTAAGATTGTTGCCCCGGAATTATATATTGCAGTAGCTATCTCCGGTTCCAGCCAGCATATGAGCGGTTGTTCTGGCTCAAAGAATATTGTGGCCATAAATAAAGACCCTGATGCCAATATCTTTAAGATAGCCCGCTTCGGTGCGGTTGGGGACTGGAAAAAGCTGGTGCCCGCTTTCACCAATAAGATAAAAGAGCTTCTGGCGGGATAGGACTCTCAGTAATCGATAGCTTTAGAAAATAGCAAGCCGAGAAGGTTTAAGCCTTCTCGGCTTGCTTTTCAGCGATAATCTTTTGTGCTATATTAGGCGGTACCTCCTCATAATGGCTGAATTCCATCGTGTAGATAGCCCTGCCTTGGGTTATTGACTTGAGGTCGATGGCATAGCGCAAAATCTCAGCCAGTGGCACCTGTGCCTTGATAGAATTTGTTTTTCCTTCAGGGTGCATCCCCTGCACCCGGGCCCGCTTGGTATTAAGGTCGCCAATAATATCACCGGTAAAATCTTCCGGAGTCCTTACCGTAAGGTTCGTTATCGGCTCAAGCAGCACTGACTGCGCCTGGGCAAGCCCCTTCTTTAAAGCCTGCGCCCCGGCAATCTTGAAACATATATCCGAGGAATCAACCGGGTGGAAGCTACCGTCATAGAGTGTTACCTTTATGTCAACTGCTGGGTAACGGGCTAAAACCCCCTCCTGAGCCGCTTCCATAACCCCCTTTTCCGCAGCGGGAATATAGTTCCTCGGTATGGCACCACCAACTATTTTATTCTCAAACTTAATACCACTACCGCGAGGTAAAGACTCAAGTGCCAGGAAAACATGTCCGTATTGACCATGCCCACCGGTTTGCTTTTTGTGTTTATACTCAGCTTTAGCTGAGGTGGTAATAGTCTCCTTATATGGTACCTTAGGCATATTGAGTGCTACATTTACCCCAAATTTACGCTGCATCTTCCCCGCTGCCACCTCAAGCTGAGTGTCGCCCAGCCCCAACAGGATAGTCTCACCAGTATCGGAGTCACGGCGCACCTGGAGAGTGGGGTCTTCTTCAGTTAGTCTAGACAGGGCTACCCCCAACCTGTCCAAGTCAGCCTTGGTCTTGGGATGCACCGCCTCACTAAAAATTGGTTTGGGAAACATGATTGGGGCAAGTTTCAGTGGTTTATCCTGACTACTTAGTGTATCACCGGTACTGGTCTCACCAAGTTTTGCTACTGCCCCAATGTCCCCAGCCTTAATCTGAGCTACTGGCTCCTGATTTTTACCCCTTAAGACAAACAATTGACCAATGCGTTCCGCCACCCTCTGCGTGGCATTCCATGCCTGAGAATTGCTACCAATGGCACCATTATAAACGCGGAAATAGGTAAGCTTGCCCACATATGGGTCGGCAGTGGTCTTAAAGACTAAAGAGGTTAAAGAGCCGTCCTGGCTTGGCTCAATTTTCTGTTCTTTTGAATCACTAACAATGACCACCTCTCGCTCTTTAGGTGATGGTAAATAATTATATATAGCGTCCAGTAATGATGTAATACCGATGTTTCTAGTTGCTGAACCAACCAGAATCGGCACCACCCTGCCCGTAGTTATCGCCTGTCTTAAGCCAGAATTAAGCTCCTCGTAACTGAGTTCCTCACCCCCCAGGTATTTTTCAATAAGCCTGTCATCAACCTCAGCCGCCGCCTCTACCACCTTCTCCCGGAAAGAACTGACTTTGTCCTGCATTGATGAAGGCATCTCACCTTCCTTGGCTGGGGAGCCGACATAACTCTTCATTGTCAAAACATCAACAACCCCCTCAAAATTGTCCTCAGCACCTATGGGTAACTCCAGTGGTATGCATTTTGAGCCAAACCTTGCCTGCAGTTCGTTCACCATTCGGTAGAAGTCAGCATTCTCGCGGTCCATCTTGTTAATAAAGATAAGGCGTGAAAGGTTAGCCTCTTCACTGTATGCCCATACTGATTCGGTACCGACTTCAACCCCAGAGCTGGCACAGACTACCATTACCGCCCCCTCACTAACCCGTATTGCCGCTTTGACCTCACCAACAAAATCAGAATAACCAGGGGTATCAATGAGGTTAATCTTGGTATTCTTCCACTCACAAGGGAGGAGGGACAGGTTAATACTAATCTTGCGCTTTATTTCATCCGGGTCGCAATCTGAAGTAGAAGTGCCATCGTCAACCTTACCCAGGCGGGTAATTGCCCCGGCGGCAAACAACATCGCCTCTGAGGTTGATGTCTTGCCGGCACCGGAATGAGAGAGTAAAACAACGTTGCGGATATCCTCCAAGTTATGATGCTGCATCTTATCACCTACTCTTTTCAATAATTATAATCACAGTTTGCTAAAGACGACAACTAACTTGCTAGGGCTAGCGAGGGCGTCGTCTTCTAAATAGCGATAGGAGCCACAAGAAACCGATGATACCAAAAAAGGGAAAGGGTTGCCCGGAGGAGGTGCCCCCTGTGCTGGTTACGGCAGCTGAGGGAGCCTTCGGGGGTTCTGTCGGGGCTAGCGCCTCCTCAGTTATCTCATAGGCGGCTAATTTTGCATTGATGAACTCCTTGGGTACCCAGCCCAAGGGATTATTCTTGCCCGTTGCCTCAGCCCAGACCCACCCCGACTCACCATCAAGCTCAAAGACGGCATTTGCCTTGCTATAGCCAGGTAAATGGACCAGGGCTGCGGTGTGACCCTTGCCAAGCACTATCGCCGAACGGTAGCCGGCAACTCTATACATCACCGCCAGTAGCACGGTACTGTCCTCACAATCACCGTAGCTGATGCCATTATCTTGGATAGCTGTCGCCATCTCGTCAGCGTTCTGGGCAAACTCATCATATTTAAAGAGGTCTTTATCCGAGGTATATTCGACTCTATCCCGCACCAAGAGAAATATGGCTTCGGCGCGCTGTATTTCATCCGGATATTTTGCCGCCATCTCCCTACCTAAGGCATAGGCTGCATCTGCTTCTTCACCCAAGCTCTCAAAGGCAATCACCGGTCGGAAGCTTGACTTGGTCAGCTGGTAAAACCCGTCCTCTCCCGCAGCTCTGGTGCGACATATCCCCCAATCATCAAATACATCACCATTTTCCTCACTAAAACCGGAGGAAGGGCTGGCTGAGGCATAGCCAGTAGCGGCTAACCCGGCCAGCAACACCAGAAGCAAGCTTGCTAAAACACTAATCCGGTACATATAAATGCCTTTAAAGTGGAGTTGTCAGGGCAGCATGAAGTATCAGACCGAGAAAAAGCAGATAGCCAAAGACATAGATCCCTACTGCTATGGGATTCTGGTTGATGCTGACAAATGGTATTTTGGGCGTTAGTTTATCCACCAGGTGAAATAGGGTGACACCAATAAGCAGACTTACCACAAAACCAATCGCCAGTAACCCCAGTAGCCTGAAATTGAAGAAGTACTCAAGAAGTGGGCCACCAAGTACAGTGGGTGAGGTAGAAACCCCATGAATGACCAGACCGACAAGAATGAAAAAACCGGCAATGAACAGCCCGGTGGCGATGGGGTCTTGCCCAATAAGCTGACGCTTATGGATACGAGGGTTTAGTGCATCAAGTACCCTGACCCCCAGCCAGGCAAGGAAAATACATATTAGCGCCAAGAATATTGTTCTTGCCACCCATAAGAGAACAATAATCCAGTAAGAGACGCCTAAACCAAGTTCTTGCATCAGAGCTCCCTCCTTATCAGCTTAAAAGTAGCGGGGTGATAAATGTTTCAATGATAGCTGCCGGCACCAGTAAAGCCAGCGCTATCAAAAGATACCTCAAGTTCTGTTTAAGATTTGGCAGCAGTTGCAACCTCTTCTGCTTACTGAGTAAGGACTGCAGTGTTATTGTGCCGAAGCTAAGGGAGGCTGCCAGACCAATGATTAGTGCCGGAAGTTCAAAAATGCCATGAGGCAGTAGTCCAGCTAATAGAAAACCGAGGGACTTCTCCTCCACCACTCTAGCTGACACAAAGCTTATCACCGAGCCATTGAGAACCAAAGTTAGAACGGGAACCACACAAAGCAAAGGGCTTAAAGCAAAACTTACCAGTAGTGCCAGACTATTCTTAATAATTATGACTGCGAGCATGGTCAAAGTAAATGGAGGCAGGATGCTACCAAATTCTTCTAGAGCCCCAACGGATTCTGAGAGCATATTGGCAATACCACCGGTGGGAAACAAACCAAGCATCAGCCCAATGCCAAATAGAAAAATAGCCACCAGAATCCACGTTTTATAGCTAATCAAGATAGTGTTTCACCCAAAAGGTTTTACTCTTCCTCCCAAGCCCCCTTGCCAATGAGAGGGACAAAGCGACAGCCACCTAGATTTTGCACCGTATTGCTTCTTCTTTTCTTGATAATCTTGTATAACTCCTGCAAGTAACGCGAACCTATCGGGATTACCATTCGTCCTCCAATTGCCAGTTGCGCTAGAAGGTCAGGCGGTACCTGTGGGGCACCAGCGGTAACGATAATGGCATTATAAGGCGCCTCAGCCTTAAAACCCAGGGTTTCCTCAGCAAGATGCACCACAACATTCTTATAGCCCAAACTTGAAAGCGCCTTCTTGGCTGCCTCAGCCAAAGCCGGCAGACGCTCGGTAGTAATCACCGTGCTGGCTAACTCAGCCAGAATAGCTGCCTGGTAACCGCTGCCTGTCCCTACCTCCAGCACCTTTTCCTTGCCACTGAGTTCCAATGCTTCTGTCATCATGGCGATAATTAGCGGCTGTGAGATTGTTTGCTCAAAGCCAATAGGAAGCGGGCTGTCCTCATAGGCTAGATGTTGATATTGGGGTGGCACGAAACGTTCCCGCGGCACACGGGCCATCGCTGCTAACACCCGCTTATCTTTAACCTCACTGCTAATGTCCTCAACTAGCCTAGCCCGCGCCTTTGCAAAGTCCATAATACTACTTACCGTTAGCCTAAAGCTAAGATAAAAACAGGCGTAACACCACCAGGGCGAGCAGTACTATCCCGGCCAAAATACCGATTGTCCGTAGCTCGGTTACGATGTAAGGGTAACGAGCCGGTGGTGGTGGGATTGAAGGTGAAGCCACACTGGGCTGAGAAGCAGGCTCATAAGTTTGCCTAACTTCCGCATGCTCCTTAGTAGCCACTGAGGAATTTAATCCTACCTTGTGTCGCCTAACTGAAGCCAAACGCTTCTTCCGCCGTGATTTACCGGCCACTTTTTAACCTCCCGATAAAGGTTTTCTAGTTAACCCCGCCCAGCTTACTTAAGCCCTAGGGTGTGATTTATCATAGGTGCGTCGGACATGCTCGCTGGTAAGGTGGGTGTAAACCTGGGTGGTAGAGATATTGGCATGCCCCAGCAGTTCCTGCACTGAGCGCAGGTCAGCCCCACCACTCAGCATATGGGTAGCAAAGCTGTGTCTTAAGGTGTGTGGAGTAACCTCTTTATCCAGCTCAGCTTTCTTAGCATAGCCCTTTAATATCTGCCAAAGACCTTGTCTGGTTAGCCTCTCACCGCGCAGATTAACAAACAAGGCCTTCTCATCTGGATTACGCAGCAGTTTAGGCCTTATTTCTTTGATGTATGCCTCCAAGGTCTCGGCAATCTGCTTGTAAATAGGGATAACCCGCTCCTTGTGACCCTTACCAAAGCAGCGTACGTATTCCTCTTCGGTGTCTACATCATTTAAGTCCAAAGATACTAGCTCACTCACCCTCATCCCGCTGGCATACAAAAGCTCCAGCATTGCTCTATCTCGGATTGCTTCCGGTGTTGACATCTTGGCTGGCTGTTCAAGTAGTCGGAGAACCTGACTGATTGAGATAGGTTTAGGCAGTGACCTCCCTACTTTTGGTGCGCTAACATTCTTGGTCGGCTTATCCTTTATCTTACCCTCAGCCACCATAAAATTAAAGAAGGTCTTGATTGCCGCCACCTTTCGGGCTACAGTAGTGGCGGCATATCTCCTCTCCTTGAGATTGAGTAAGTAACTGAGCATTTCCTGCTGACCAAAACCAGTCCATGAGGCGGGAACACCCTTCCTGGCAGCTTCCTCCTCTATAAAGCCAGCCAGTTGACTGAGGTCATTACGGTAGGCAAGCCGGGTATTTTCGGAAAAGCCCTCTTCTACCTTAAGGTAATTTAAAAAGCTTTCAATATCTTCTCTCACCATATACCTCACTGAAACAAACGGTTTTGTGGTATTTAGTTATGTCATTTTAACATAAATTAAAAAGGGACACCAGCCACCGCTGCCAAACGGTAAACTAGTGCCCTTCTTTCATCCACCTTACTCCCTCAGACCAGCACTATGTTATGTTTTTAATGTTGGGGCTTGAATCTAGTCCTGTGTTGAGCCTTTGTCAATACTCTTAGCTAACCCCTTCTTCCTCAACCCTCTTACCAGTTCCTTAATCATGTCTTTCAGTAGGAATATGTCAGCACCGGTACTCCACGGGTCCATCTTTAACTCGCCATATACAGGCTCCTCTGCGGTTTGCCCCATCCTGGCTATTCCCCGCCTGATTTGCCTGAACCGTTGACTTATTCCCTTGCTCATCTTTGGCACTTGAGTTTAGTTCTATTTTGGCATTGTGTCAATACCTACATTTGGTTCGTTTTTAAGGCTATGTTAAAATAAATCCAGGAGCAGAATGACGAGCAATCTTATATTAGAGCAATTAAAAAGGTTACCCTCAAGCCCGGGCGTCTACATTATGAGGGACGCTGAGGGGAACATATTATATGTCGGCAAGGCAGCCAACCTTCGCCATCGGCTGAGGTCATATTTTGGTTCCAAGCAGAGGCTAACATCAAAGCTCAGGCGAATGGTAAGCCGGGCTTGGGACCTCAACTTTTATGTTACCAGCTCGGAGCAGGAGGCTCTCATCCTTGAATGCACCCTAATAAAACAGCACCACCCACACTATAATGTGCGGCTTAAAGATGATAAAACCTTTCCCTACCTTAAAATATCCCTCAATGAAGATTGGCCTAGGGTATATTTCACCCGACTTCTGGAAGAGGATGGTGGGCATTACTTTGGACCATTTGCCAGCGCCAAGTCAGTCAGACAGACCCTCAAGGTATTAAAGGGGGTCTTCCCTTTTCGTTCTTGTACTAAACCCATCACCGGTACTGACCGCCGAGCTTGCCTTGAGTATCACATCCACCACTGCGTTGCCCCCTGTATTGGTGCGGTGAGCCAAGAGGAGTATGCTGAGGTAATAAAACAGGTAATCCTTTTCCTTAAAGGCAAGCAAGAGGTAATAGTTAAAGAGCTTGAGGCAAAGATGGAAAAGGCAGCCCAAGCCCTCCACTTTGAAAAGGCTACCTTATATCGAGACCAAATTCAGGCTCTAGAGAGGGTAGTTGAAGGACAGAAAATTGCCACTAAGGTTAAAGGCGAGCAGGATGTTATCGCCTTTGCCGATGATAAAAACCAGGCTTATGTTCAGGTTTTCTTTATCCGTCATGGTAAACTGACCGGAAGAGAGAGTTTTGTCTTACAGGGCACCCGCTCTGAAGAGCCAACTCAAATCATGGCCGGTTTTATCAAGCAGTACTACGGCGCAAGCACTTACGTGCCGCCACTACTACTGCTGCAGCACCCGCCAGAGGATAAGACGGTTATCGAGGACTGGCTTAGAAGCAAAAGAGGAAGTAAGGTCCGTATTCAGGTACCTTCCCAGGGGAGTAAAAAGGAACTGGTAGAAATTGTAGCCGAAAATGCCCGTCAGGGTCTGGAGCAGCTCAAAGTTAAGGAGGCTACCCCCACTGGGCTAGAAGAGGCGCTTGAAGAACTGAAAGGTAAACTCAATCTGCCCCAATTACCCTTGCGTATGGAAGCTTATGACATCTCTAATATTCAGGGAAAGGCAGCGGTGGGCAGTATGGTAGTCTTTGAGAAAGGAAAGCCAAAGCCATCCCACTACCGGCGCTTTAGAATCAAAACGGTTGAGGGTGCTAATGACTACGCCATGCTGCAGGAGGTACTGAGTCGGCGATTTAAGCGCAGCAGTCTGAAAAGCCCTGATACCCCTACCCCAGACACCTGGGCTATCCTACCTGACCTCGTTCTTATTGACGGCGGTAAGGGACAGCTCAATGCGGCACTGTCGGCAATGCACGGGCTAGGAATAGACTTTGTGCCCACCGTTAGTTTGGCCAAGGAAAACGAGGAGATTTTTATCCCTCAGAAAACGTCACCGATGACTTTACCCCGCAGCTCACCAGCCCTGCAACTGTTACAGCGGCTTAGGGATGAGGCACACCGCTTTGCCCTGGGTTATCATCAGAG
The DNA here is from genome assembly GCA_030602375.1 of Chloroflexota bacterium. Taxonomy (GTDB): domain Bacteria; phylum Chloroflexota; class Dehalococcoidia; order Dehalococcoidales; family JAUVZV01; genus JAUVZV01. The sequence continues at coordinate 9,462 of JAUVZV010000017.1, forward strand.
AATACGAAAAAAGGAGAGCTTTGCCTCGGCCTTTGATAATGTTCCCGGTATTGGACCCAAACGTAAGCGGGTCCTGTTCAGGGATTTCGGTTCAGTTCAGGCTATCCGTGATGCCTCCATTGAGGAACTGGCTGCCGTTAAGGGTATGACCTTGAGCCTAGCCAAGAAAATAAAGGAACGCTTGTAATCTAAAATGCCAGCTAACCTACCGCCACAATACTTTGAGGCAGAAAAGAATTTCCGCTCTGCCAAAACCATCCCGGAAAAAATAATGGCTTTGGAGACGATGCTGGCTATTATGCCCAAACACAAGGGCACTGACCACCTTCGGGCTGAACTCCGCAGAAGGATTGCCAAACTAAGTGAAGCAGCGGATAAAAAAATGGCTACCCAGCGAGCCTCAATGATGATTGAAAAGCAAGGGGCAGCTCAAGTAGCCGTAATCGGCCCGCCCAATGTCGGCAAGTCCCAACTTATCTCTAGTATTACCAATGCCTCCCCTACAGTAGCTGAATACCCCTTCACCACCCAGAATGCTACACCGGGGATGATGCAGTTTGAGAATATACAGATACAGTTAATTGATACCCCGCCTCTGGTAGCTGGTTCTATGGATTTCTGGCTACCACATATGCTTATCCGGGCTGACGGTCTACTGGTAGTAGTTAACCTCACCCAAGAGCCACTTTCTCAGGTGGAAGCCATCGCCACCGAGCTAGAGAAGATGAGGATAGTGCTTGGTAAAACACCGCTAACAGAAAGCCCTGAAATAAGGCACAAAAAGGCGTTAATCGTGGCTAATAAGATAGACCTATCTGGCTCAAGTGAAAACTACTTGATTTTGCAAGATAAACATAAAGAAGGGTTACCGCTTATTGCCATCTCCGCCAAAGAAGGAACCAACCTTGAGGGGCTTAAATCGGAAATCTACCGCGTCCTTGATATTATTCGCGTCTATACCAAGGCACCCGGCAAAAAGCCCGATTTTGCTGACCCAATAATCTTGGATAGGGGAAGCACCCTGGAGGCTGCCGCGGCTTCGGTGCACAAGGATTTTGCCGCAAAGCTCAGGTACGCCCGTATCTGGGGCTCGGGAAAGCACGATGGCGTCATGGTAAAAAGAGACCACATTATGCAGGACGGTGATATAATAGAACTGCATATTTAATTTATCTTGCCCACCTTCTTAACTTTATGCCCTCAGATAATCACGAAGCGTCAGGGCATTTCTTACCGCAAAGGCTTCAGCGTCGTTATTAAAATAAATAAAGACCGATTTTAGCTTGGATGTCAGATTAGCAATCTTCTCTGCCCACCAAGCCAGTTCATCATCAGTATAGCAACTGGAATAAAGCCCACTGCTGCCGTGGAACCTGACATAGGCAAAATCAGCCGTTACCCGAAGCGGACAGGAGAGAGACGGCATATTAAAGATACAAAAGCCAACGTTATACTTATGCAAAATCGTAAAAACCCCCTCTTCAAGCCAGGAGTGGTGCCGGAATTCCAGTACATGCCTCATTCCTCGGGGTAAAGTAATCAAGAAAGCCTCCAGAACCTCGTCATTACGCTTCATATTAGGCGGGAGCTGATAAAGTAGCGGGCCTAATTTCTCCCCTAAAACTTTAGCTCGGGTAATAAAGGTATCGAGCGGTTCTTTGGTATTCTTAAGCCTTTTGATGTGGGTGATGAAACGGCTCACCTTCACCGCAAAGATAAAATTTTCTGGTGAAGAGTGGTGCCAATTGACAAAAACAGCCTCTTTAGGTAGCCGATAAAAGCTATTATTGAGCTCTACGGTAGTGAAATAACTGGCATAAAATTCCAGCCACTTCGCCTTAACCAGCTTTTCTGGATAAAACCTCTTGCGCCAATGGTCATAATGCCAGCCTGAAGTGCCAATATGGTAATGTACTGACATTTAAGCTTTGCCCCTATATTAGAGTCTCAGTATCTTATTCTAACATCAAAAGGACGGCAATAAAAAAAAGGGGGGGGGGGTTCCCCCTCTTTTTACCTTAAATATCAACCTCAAGGCAGCCGGTTTTCAGGTAGACCTTATCTCCTCACGCATAAACTTAGCATATGAGATGGCAAAGCAGATAACCGTCAGCGCCACCAGGCTTACCAGATGCGGCCAGACAATCATTAGGCTCTGACCAAAGGAAAGTGGGGCAGGGGTGAAAAACTTAGATGCTGCCTGAGCTTGAAGCTGAAGATATTGCATTTTTGTAATCGCTTCCGGACCGAGAACAAAGGTTGCTGACTCCTCAAAAAGTTGAATCGGAGACAGTCTCATCAGCATTATCTGAACCTCAGCATTCTGTAGCTGAGAAAGTTGCGTCTCACCAACCGGAGCAACAAAACTGGCAATAATGCCAGCGAACATCAACACATAGAAGAAGAAAAATATCCAGACCCCAATTGAAGCTAGGGCTGAGGTAGCCACGCGTTGGAAGAATATGGAAAAAAGCATCGCCAGTCCCAACCAGAATGCCCCATAAACAGTGCCTATGGCTATGAAAGCCATCAGCCTTAAGACTTCCTCGGCTGTCGGTGCTACTCCAATGATGTTAAGCCCGATACCAGAAACAAGCAGGACAATGCTGGTAAGCATAATCGCTATGGTAACTACACCAGCCAAAAACTTGCCATTGATTACTGAATCCCTATAGATAGGCTGGGCAAGGAGTCTACTCAGTGTACCGCTACTCTTTTCGCCATTTATAGCATCAAAGCCAAGGGCAATTCCTATTAGTGGCACAAGGAAGGCAATAAAGAAAATAAACCGCATAAAAAAGGGCAAATCAATGGGAGGAACAAAGAGCATGAGAAAGACAAAGTGGGTACCTGTGGTTACCGCCTCTTTGAGAGCGTCTATGGCTTGAACCGATATAAAGATAGCAAATCCTACCGCTAGTAAAACCACCAAAAATAGGATCACAAATCTCTTGCTGGTGAAGTCATCAGCCAGTTCCTTCCAGAATACGGTCATCATTCCCTGCATCGCTTAGTCCTCAACCGAATACTTCATGTAGATGTCTTCCAATGCATAACTCACCACGTTCATCTGTTCTAGCAAGCCATTATTGTCCACAATTACCTTGGCTATCTGGGATCTTACATCATCCCTGGAGCTAATAACCAACAAATTCTCCTCGGGCCTGTCTACCTTCACCACCCCTTTGACCTGCTTAATCGCCTCTAAAATCGCTGCCGCGACCCCAGCCAAGCGAACCTCAATCTTGAATCGTCCACCTCCAAGAAACTCTCTGCCGAGCTGGCTGATTAAGCCCTGGACCACCATTTTCCCTTTCTGCATGATGCCAACATGGGTGCAGATTCGCTGCACCTGAGCTAGCTGATGCGATGACATGATAATGGTCATCTTATTCTCTTTAGCTATCCTGGCTATCAGGTCAAGGGTTTGCCTTATTCCCCTGGGGTCGATGCCGGCGGTGGGCTCATCCAGGAAGGCAACTTTAGGCATCCTCATCAGCACATCAGCAATTGCCAGGCGCTGCCTCATTCCCCGGGAAAACTCCCCTACCTTCCTATAAGCCATCCCCTTGAGACCAACTGTGTCCAGTACCTCTTCTATCCTCTGTTTGATAACCCCCTCAGGGATGTCACTCAATCTGGCCATGTAGGCTAGGTTGTAACCGGTGGTCAAATCATCATAAAAGCCGACATTTTCTGGAATATAACCAGCAAGATTCTTAACCTTAAGCGGCTCCCGGGTAGAATTGTAGCCGCAGACACGAGCCGTACCAGAGGTTGGTTCAGTGAGACCGAGCATCATTAATATCGAGGTTGTCTTACCCGAACCGTTGGGCCCGAGGAAACCAAAAATCTCACCCTCCTCAATACGCAGATTTAGCTTATCAACCGCCTTTAGACCATTGTAGGTCTTGGTCAGTTCAATTGCTTCTATTACCGGCTCTTTACTCAACTAACTATCGCCTCCCCAGCCGTCTAAACATTACTGCCACACCAGCTATCACCGCCAGTACAATCAAAACACCAACCCAGCCCCAGATTGTCGGCGTTAACACCGTTACCCTGAAGTCAAACTCAGCCCGGTACCGGTCGCTGACCGCTCTCATGTCAAGCATATAGTCACCGGCAATTGTCTCCTTGGTCGGTATGATTAATATATCTACTTCCTGAGCAAATCCGGGTTCGAGGTTCTCTATCTTATCCGGGTAGAACTCCAAAGTCCAGTATTCCGGTCTCCCTCCAACAATGTCAATTCTTTCAATAATTGCCGTCCCGGTATTCATTACCGAGGCGGCAACATGATTCTCTCTGCCAGCGGTTGCCTCAGTACTAAGCCGCACTGATTCGGTAAAGAAGGCAAACCGGTGCAGGTCAGTTACGTTGGCGGTGAGTTCAATTGAACCTTTGATGTTGCCTGAACTTGCTACCAGTGTAGTTGTGTATTCACCAGGCTCTGGAAGTTCCCCGGGTATTGGCCAAAGTATCACCCTGACTGCCTCAGATGGTTCCTTCCCTGGCTCAAGTCTAATCGCCGGTAGCTCTATCTCCTGAAAGATAGACCGAATTGATACTATCCAGTGAGGGATCTTGGTAGCGGAGAGGTCAAAGGTCCTGGTTTCAGTGCCCTCATATATCAGGTCAATTTCAAAGATGAAGGTTTCCCCAGATATATCACTCAGGGCAGGATAAGCAGTATAAAGCTCGAGCCCCTCTCCAGCAGGGGGCTGCTGTTGGTTTAACGGCGATAGCAGTAATTTGTTATCATCTTGAGCTGCAAGTGCCACCGGGCCTATAACCAAGCCACCAAGTATAATACAAAGCAAGCTCAAACGAGTAAAAACACGGACTACCCTAGCTTTAGACATCAATTATCCCTCCTTGCACTATCAAACTGTTAACTTTCAACCAAAGCCCTCAACAATCTAAATAATATAACTTGTTCATCAGAATAAGTCAACTCTCTATGATTTGAACTCTCCGGTAAACTAGCTTATAATACTGGCAATAAAATTTATTAGCCATTATGCACTGTACTGGTATCGACATCGTAGAAATAACTCGGGTTGAAAAGGCTATCGCCTCGTGGGGTGAGCGTTTCCTGCATCGGATATACACTCAGTCCGAGCTTAAACTTTATGGTAAGAAACCTTCATCCCTAGCCGCCCGTTTCGCCAGCAAAGAAGCGGTAATGAAATTACTCGGCACGGGAAGGAAAGGCATCGGCTGGAGAGAGATTGAGACCCTCTCCCTGCCCAACGGCAAACCAGTAGTCAACCTTTACGGCAGAGCCAAAATTAAGGCCCAAATGCTGGGTTTAAAAGAGGTCAGAGTCAGCCTCTCCCACTCCAAGGAATATGCTGTTGCCTTCGCCATCGCGGAAACAGAATTAATATAACTGGTCTTTTGACCGTACCCATTTGAGGTGATAGAATTAAGAAAAAGACCCAAATCACCAGCTTAGGGGGAGCTTAAAAATGTCAGGGCACTCTAAGTGGTCGTCAATCAAGCATCAGAAGGGAGTGGCTGACGCCAGGCGAGGTCAGCTCTTTACCAAGCTGACCCGGGAGATTATCATGGTGGTGCGTGAAGGGGGCTTAAATCGGGAGACGAATTTCCGACTGCGGCTGGCTGTCCAGAAGGCGAAAGACAATAACATGCCTTCAGAAAACATAGAAAGAGCCATCAAACGGGGTAGCGGCACCACAGAAGGAGCTAGCCTGGTAGAAATGGTTCTTGAGGGATACGGACCTAATGGGACAGCCATATTGTTACAGGCGCTGACTGATAACCGCAACCGTACCCTACAGGACGTAAGAAATATATTTTTCCGCCACGGTGCCAGCCTCGGGGAGAGTGGTTGCGTCGCCTGGCTTTTTGACCTTAAAGGGCTGATTACTGTTGATGCAAGCAATCTGGATGCTCAGGAGCTAGCCCTAAAGGCTATTGACGCCGGAGCCGAGGATGTTAAGGTGGAAAGCGGTCACGTCGAGATTTATTCCTTGCCTGAGGAGTTTGAGAGGGTCAGGAAAACCCTGGAACAACAGGGTATAACTTTCATCTCGGCTGAGCTTACCATGGTGCCCAAGACAGTAGTTGAGCTTGATGAAAAGGCAGCCATACAAACCCTAAAACTACTGTATAAGCTGGAAGAACTGGACGAAGTGCAACAGCTCTCCAGTAACGCTGATTTTACTGACTCGGTTCTGGAGAAGTATAAGGCACAAGTCTAATAAATTTTTTATGTCAACTCCGCTACTTCTAAGGCAACCTTAATAACAGGTGATTCTCCAATGAAGGTCTTAGGTATTGACCCGGGCACAATAACCACAGGCTACGGGGTGATAGAAGGTGATGCAGATAAAGTGACCGTGGCTGACTTTGGTACCATAAACAACCCGAGGCGCTCCCCTATCGGGGAGCGCTTGAGTTATCTCTATCAGGAGCTTTTAAAGATTATCCTGCATCATAAGCCCGATACGGTGGCTGTGGAGCAACCCTTTGTGATGTCCAGAAACCCAAAGTCAGCGCTGGCAATAGGCAGGGCTCAGGCAGTAGCCATCCTGGCTGCAGCCCAAAGCGGAGTACCAGTCTACGAATATACCCCGGCCCAGATAAAGCAGGTGGTAGCTGGCTACGGAGCCAGCAGTAAAGAGCAGATTCAGGAGATGGTAAGAATCCAGCTTGGTCTAGATGAGGTGCCCCAGCCAAGCGATGCCGCCGATGCCCTGGCCACCGCTATCTGCCACCTGCGCCAGATACACATAAGTAACCTACTAGCCAGAAGTGATACAGGATGAAGAAATGATTGCCGGCCTTCAAGGTAAACTGGAGTCGCTGGGTAGTGATTCGGCGGTTATTGATGTTAACGGCATCGGCTTTCAGGTCTATATGCCCACCTCTACCCTGAGCAGCCTGGGTGCTATCGGTAAGGAAGTGAAGCTTTATACCCACCTCCACTTGAGGGAGGATAACGCTACCCTCTACGGCTTTGCCTCCTCAGATGAGCTAAGACTTTTCCAGAGCCTTATCAGCGTCTCCGGTCTCGGTCCCAAGCTGGCACTGGCTCTACTTTCGGCTATGGATGTGGAAAAACTTACCATAGCAATTGCCACCGGCAGCGTTGATATTTTATGTCAAGTTTCCGGGATAGGCAAGAAGGTAGCGGAACGACTTATCCTGGAACTTAAGGGGAAGATTGGCGTTGAGTGGCTCACCGCCACAGCCGCCCAGCTAGCCCAGGAAAACACCGAGGTCATGGCAGCGCTTACCTCCCTCGGCTATTCTGTAAATGAGGCAACAAGGGCAGTAGCTACCCTACCCCCCTCCTCTGATTTGAGCCTTGAGGAAAGGGTCAGGCTGGCACTGCAGTATTTTGGGGGGAAGTGATGGGTGGATGAACTTAGCAAGGAAATCTTCTGCAAAAAAATACTCTTTAGTAATACCGGGAAGAGGCTACCGCCCTAGAGCCCGGCATGCACAAGATTATAAGGATAAAATCAGGAAAATAGCGCAAAAGCGAATACCCGAACCATTCAATGGGAAAGTTACAATGAAGATAGAATATGTGTATAGCAACCCCAAGCATCTACTTGATAGTGACAATCTATCAAAAACTATCTGTGATGCGCTAAAAGGAGTAGCATATGGAGATGATTCACAAATAAGACGTAAAGAGATAATACTCATTACTAGGAATGAAGATTTTACTATAAAAGGAGTACCACTTACCCTACAGCTAGCTGACCTCTTTGCAAATAAGGAATCATTTACTATCATAAGATTGCGTGGGTAGGCTGAAGAAGGTCATGACCGATATAATCTAATTGAGGGTTCAAGTAATGAAAAGACCCACAAAAGAACAAAGCGCCCACAACCGTAAAGTTAGAGAGATAGCTCGTGAGCTAAAGAACAAAGGCTATTCTGTAAAGGCTGATGTAGGAAGGTATAAGCGACCAAGCCCAATCGGCAAGGATAAAAGAATACCCGATATAGAAGCAACAAGCAAATCGGGGCGTAGGTTAATAGTAGAGGTTGAAACTCCTCGCTCATGGAAAAAGGATATAGAGCAGATTAAGACCTTTATTAGACATGCAACTCATAAGAAACGTACTTCTTTTGATAT
>JAUVZV010000030.1 GCA_030602375.1 Chloroflexota bacterium
CAGACGAGGTATGAAAACAAGTAGAAATCAGCATTGACCAGATTAGAGAGCTGCAGGAATCATCAAACTTGCCACCATTTGAAGGCATATGCAAGGTGTTTATTACTGATGAAGCCGAACTTATGTCAATTGAAGCCGCAAACTGCCTGCTTAAGACACTGGAAGAGCCACTGGGCAAGGTGGTTTTTATGCTACTAACCACCAATGAAAGGCTCCTGCCGGCTACAGTTATTTCCCGCTGCCAGAGGCTTAAGCTACTGCCCCTTAAAGCCTCCGAGATGGAGAAGACCCTTAAGAGTTCCTGGGGCATTAAGCCAGAGAGAGCCAAGTGCTTAGCCAGACTATCTCATGGTTGCCTGGGATGGGCATTATCCGCTGCCTCAAGTGAAAGCCTTCTTGAGGAACGCACCCAGAGAATCAAGAGGCTACTTGATATTACCGGTACCGATTACGAGGAACGCTTTGCTTACGCAACTGAGCTGGCCACCCAGTTTCATAAAAATAGACGGCTGGTTCAAGAGATTCTAGGTTTATGGCTTTTTTGGTGGCGTGACCTAATGCTGGTTAAGGTAGGCTGCGCTCAAAGCATCACCAATGTTGATTTTGAAGCCACAATTAATGAGATAGCCAGGGATTACGGGTTGGCTCAAATAAGAGCCTTTATCAGTAGTATTCAGAATGCCACCAACGAGCTGAGGCAAAATGCCAACCCGCAGCTAGTACTTGAGGTGTTAATGCTTAGTATACCTAGAAAGGAGGGAAAGGTCGGGAGCAGGGCTCCCGATTTTGGATAAATTATGGCTGATATCATTGGCGTCCGTTTCAAAAGAGCCAGTAGAGTATATTACTTTGACCCAGCCGGTATTGAACTTGAGGCTAATGACTATGTAGTGGTCAAGACAGCCCGAGGGCTAGAGCTGGGACAGGTAATCATTGCCCCGCATCAGGTTCTTCAGAGTGAGCTAACCGAACCATTAAAGCCAATACTGCGTAAGGCGGAAGCTGAAGATATAAAGCGGGCTGAAGAACTTGAAAGCAAGGAAAAGGAGGCCCTAGAAGAATGCGCTAAGATGATTGCTAAACTGGAATTGCCAATGAAACTCCTATTTGCTGAATGTAACTTTGAAGGCAATCGACTCACCTTTTTATTCACTGCCGAGGAGAGAGTTGATTTCTGTGAGCTGGTTCGTGAGCTAACCAAGCAGCTTAAAGTACGGGTAGAGCTAAGACAAATAGGTCCCAGGGACGAAGCCAGACTTTTTGGCGGCTTTGGTAGATGCGGCCGTCCGCTCTGCTGCATGAGTTTCTTGTGTGAACTGGCTCCAGTTTCGATTAAAATGGCTAAGGAGCAGAATTTGCCCCTTAACCCGATGAAAATCTCAGGTATTTGTGGCCGACTGCTCTGCTGCTTGGCCTATGAGACGGAGCAATACCGCGCCATGAAGGAGAAACTGCCCAAAATTGGACAACAAGTCTTAACACCCCTGGGGAAGGCTAAAGTTGTTGGGGCTAACCTACTTAAAGAAACAGTAATGGTTGAGTTGGAGAGTGAGACAACAGCAGAGCTACCCCTAAGTGAGCTTAGTTTCGTGGGTAAGCCCTCAGCTAAAGAGGAGAAGAAAACTTAAGCTAGCTCCAAGTGGGGAGATATTTCTGCCATTCCTGGCGTGCCTTGAGGTAATTATAGGGAATGTAAAAAGAGAAAATACCGCGGGGAGGAGAGGGGTGGTTAATTAATTTCATTCCTGCCTCCCGAGGGCTTCTGCCCGCCTTACGGCGATTACAGGGTATGCAAGCCGAAACCACATTCTCCCAGGTATGTTCGCCGCCTCGGTAGCGGGGAATGACATGGTCCAAGGTAAGCTGGCGAGTCTCCCGACCACAATACTGGCAGGTGTAGCGATCACGATTGAAAATCTCAAGTCTGGTTAGCTTCCTCATCGGCCGTGGCCGCTTAATCATATAAGCCAAGCGGATTACCGAAGGCACCTCGAAAATCTCACTGACTGAGTGAATAAAACCAGTGCCATCCTCCAGCATCTCCGCTTTACCCAGGTAGATTAATACCACTGCTCGCCGCACACGACAGACATGGAGTGGCTCATAGTTCTGATTTAACACCAAAACGGGAAGGTTTATCATCTTCAGTACTGCTTCCGATAACAGGGCTTACCCATTTTACTAAAAGACCTTACGGGTATACAAGTTGCACTTAAGTCCCAGCCCCTTTTCTACTGCGGCGAGAAACCCTACCAGAATCCCTCTCGGAGCGCCGGTCCCCCCGGTAGTCAGGAGCCATGATATAAAATACCAGGCTGATTTTAGGGTCGACAAAGCGAGAGCTAATGGGGTCATCAATCTCCTCCAGTGAATAGCGGGTGGTAATTACTGTTGCCAGGCGAGCATTATAGCGGTGATTGATAACCTGATAAAGCTTTTCCTGCGCCCAAGGGGTGGTTGACTGCTCACCAAAGTCGTCCAGAATGAGTAGCGGGGTATTCTTTACCGATTCAAAGAGCTGGTCATAGGAAACCTTGCTCTCCGGGCTGAAGGTGGAGCGCAGGTGGTCAAGCAGGTCAGGCACTACCTGAAATAGAACCGGCTCACCAACCTCAAGGCGATAGTTGGCAATTGCCGCCGCCAAATGGGTTTTACCGCAGCCGGTCTCACCATGAAACACCAACCAGCCGTCAGGTGATTTGGCAAACTCAAGGGCTAAACGGTATGCCTCCTTAAGGTTCTCCTGCTCTTCACGAGGTAGGTTGACCCGCCGCCAGTCAAATTTGTCAAAGGTCATCTCCTTAAGTAATCCAAACCCGAGGTTACTATAACGCCTAAGTCTTTCCTGGCGCCTTTCATCTGACTCGGAGCGAGTACAACGGCAGGAGGTGACTCGACTAAAATCCGGCTTACCCGAGAGCAGAAGAGGGTGCACAAAACCTGCCCCCTTACAGATGGGGCAGTTTGAACTGGGTGAGGTTTCCTCACTTTCCTCAGTACCTGACCATGTGTCCATATTTGCCCTTGAGGTATTTATCCGGGCCTGTCTTTTTTTGAGAATCTCGCTTAAAGGTTCCATCGCTTTTGCCTTCGGCTGACCAGTGCTCCAAGATAGCCGCAATATATCTCCAATTTCGCTTGTTTAGAGAAACCGCCTCTTTAAACGCCTCTTCAATCCAGGCTACAGGATAGAGCCGCTCCGCTTCCTTTAGCTCCTCAGCAATCATTGGGGTTAGCATCCCGATGTTCTGCTCGTAAAGGGTGAAGATATCGGGCAACTCCCTTATTTCAGTACCGACTTCTTTAACCTTAAGTCCGCTTAAGTGAAGCTCACCCCCTTTAATTTTAGCCACCGCCTGTCTATCCTGCTCGCTATTAAGCAAATAAACATCCTCAGCTACCTTGTCCTTCTCCAATACTATATGAAGCAAGGTTCCCCTTCTGGTAGTCTTCTCCAGTGCCTGGCGCAGTGCCTCTTCGGGCGCCGTCCCCGAATCCCCAAGACTGCTCATTAAGCCCACATTGCCCAGAAGCTCACGGTAGGTAACAAAACGAGGGTAGCCACGTTTACGGTAGAGTGCCCCCAAGATAAAGAGCGTCACTTTAAGCTCGGCAATATCGCCAATCTGCGGCAGCAGGCTAGAAAAGAAGGGATTAGGTATCGGCGTAAACTCTATCCGGGCAGGAAAACCGGTAAACTTCTTCATAGTAAGCTTGGCTCTTCACTACTAATATTTTCAAACCTAGCTGTTCTGGGGACAAAACGAAGACTTATTTGCCCGATTGGGCCATTACGGTGCTTGGCAACAATGATATCAGCCGGCGGTGGGTATTGCTCACCGGGGTTGACAGCCTCCCAAGCCTCCCTGGTGGGATAATGCAGTTCGTCACGGTTGACAAAGATGACCACATCGGCATCCTGCTCAAGGCCACCACTTTCCCTCAGGTCGGAAAGCTGGGGTACGTGTGAGGCACGGAATTCAGAGGCTCGAGAAAGTTGCGATACCGCCACCACTGGCACTTTAAGCTCACGAGCTAAGGCCTTGAGGGAACGGGAGATATAGCTAAGCTCCTGAACCCTGGTTTCGGTTCTACTATCGGACACTATTAAGTGCAGATAATCAATGATTATGAGGTCAATAGGGCGCTCAAAATTAAGCCGCAGTGCTTTACTACGTATCTCCATCACCCTGAGTAGAGGGGTGTCATCAACATAAATTGGCGCCTCAGATAGTTTACCTGTAGCCTCCATAATCCTTTTTTCCTCTTCTTCATTGTGAAGCCCGAGGCGAATCCGACTCAGGTTTACCCCTGACTCGCTAGATAGAAGCCTCCAGACTAGTGAATCTCGTGCCATCTCAAGGCTAAAAAAGGCGACGCAAGCCCCCTGTTCTATGGCAGCGTTTCTGGCAACATTAAGGACGAGACTGGTTTTGCCCATACTGGGTCTACCCCCAACAATAACAAGGTCGGAGCGCTGAAATCCACCCAGAAGTTCGTCCAGTCCAATAAAGCCAGAGAGTGCATACGGGAGTGGTCCTCTGTAGCCTTCTTCTCCCGGAACTGGTGCCAATGCTGTCTCCTCAAAGTATTTGTCCAGCACCTGACGAATATGGACAAAGTCTCGAGGGCTTTGTCCATGACGCAGCCTAAACAGGATATCCTCCGCCTTACTCAGACTCCGGTCAACATCAGGGTCTGCCTGATAACCAATCGCTACAATCTGGTTAGCTGAGTCAATGAGGCGGCGCATTACCGCTAGGCGATAAACAATCTGAGCATAGTACTCAATATCAAGCGGGGTAGGGACTTCGGATATTAAGTGACTTAAATAGGCAACCCCACCACATGCCTCCAGCTTTTCCCGCCGGGCAAGTTCCTGGGCAACTGTTATCTGGTTTATCGCCTCAGTTCGCTGGTAAAGTGCCAGGCACGCCCCGTATATCAACGAATTTTGCTCACCATAGAAGTCTAACTGCTCAAGCATGGGGGTAATTTTATAAATGGCATCGCCATCGATTAAGAGTGAGCCCAGTACCGCTTCCTCAGCGTTGGTATCATGCGGGGGTAATTTTTCGCCGTACATCTTACCCTGTCTCCTTCTTTTTTCCCTTTGCCTTGGTTACCTCTTTCCCTTCTACCGCCTTCTTCCCTTTTGCCCCGGCTGCCTCTTTTACCGTCTCCTTCCTCTTTTCCTTTGCCTTGGTTACCTTTTTCCCTTCTACCGCCTTCTTCCCTTTTGCCCCGGCTGCCTCTTTTACCGTCTCTTCCTCGGTTATTACTACCTTTATTTTCGGTACTATATCCTTAGCCAGCCTTATGGCTACCTCATAGCTACCGAGCTGGCGGATAGGCTCAGCTAGTTCAATCTTCCGTTTGTCAATAGTTAACCCCAGGCTGCTTTGCAGTTCCTCAGCAATATCAGCGCTGGTAATTGAGCCATAAAGGCGCTCTTCAGCCCCCACCCTAGCTTTAAGGACAATCTCTTTCCCCTCAAACTCACTGGCCAAGTTTGCTGCCTCAGCCTGAGCTTGAGCCAGAACCTTTTTCCGACGCTCAAGCTCAACTACAACTACCCCAGGCCTGGCTAAGATAGCTAACTTTTGCGGTATCAGAAAATTCCTACCGTAGCCGTCAGCTACCTCTTTTATCTCACCAGCCTGTGCTACCTTGGCTACATCCTGAAGAAAAATGACCTTCATCATCCTGCCTTTCCCTAATTATACCCTAGTTAGTGGGAAGTAAAAACTATTTTTAAAAGAGTTTTTATCTAGTCTCACCCTATTCCCTGGAGGTACCTCCCTGCGGAGGAAGCAGCCATAGCCCCATCCCCAGCGGCGACTATCACCTGCCGGGCAGAATCGGATCGGATATCACCGGCAGCAAAAATACCGGGTATCTCAGTCTCCATCCTCTCATTGGTAATGATGTGACCTGAAGCATCTAGTAGCAATACACCTTTTAGGTAATCGGTGTTTGGCTTAAAACCTACGGAGATAAAGATGCCGGCTACATCTAAAGCAGAACCTTTCCCCGTACTAACCTCAAGGAGTTTTAGCCTTTCCACCACATCCTTACCCTCAACTGCCTCAACTATAGTGTCCCACCGGAACTGTATCTTCGGTTCTGAAAACGCCTTTTCCTGCAGAATGCGGGTTGCCCGAAACTGGTTGCGGCGATGGATGACGATAACCTTGGAGGCAAACTTAATAAGGTGAAGGGCTTCAGTTAGAGCCGCATTCCCACCACCAACTACAGCCACTGGCTGCTCTTTAAAGAAAGCGCCATCGCAGGCAGCGCAGTAGGATACCCCCTTGCCGGTAAACTGCTCCTCCCCAGGCACATTAAGTTTACTTCGCTCCGAACCACCGGCTAAAATCACCGCCCGAGTGGTAAAATCGCCGGCAGTGGTCATAACTTTCTTTTGCTCACCTCTAAGCTCAAGGCCGATAACCTCAGCAAGTAAGGTCTTAAGCCCAAATTTCTCTGCTTGCTTTAGCATTAACTCACCCAGCTCAAAGCCAGTGATGCCTTCAGGGAAACCAGGGTAGTTCTCCACGCGTTCGGCATTTACAATCTGCCCACCAAAAAGCCCCTTTTCTACAAGGAGACAATTAAGCCTATCCCGTGCCAGGTAAATACCGGCGCTCAGTCCCGCCGGACCGCCCCCAACAATAATCGCCTGGTACTCTCCAGTCATAACCTAACCCTCTATTACTCCACAAGTGCCGCATCTAGACTCTGTTTGAGTTCCTCCTTGGGTCTAAAACCAACTATATGCGAAACAGGTTCCCCGTTCTTAAAGACAATCAAGGTAGGAATCGACATTATGTTATATCGGGCAGCAACCTGCGGATTCTGGTCAACATTCATCCGCACAAAGCTCACCCGACCCCTATATTCCTCAGCCAGTTCCTCTACTAACGGTGCCACCATCAGGCAGGGACGACACCAAGGTGCCCAGAAGTCCACCAAAACCGGCGTTTTTGACTCCAGTACTGTCTGGTTGAAGGCCCTGTCTTCTACATCAACCGGCTTACCCATGACTTTCCTCCTTAATTAGTTGTGAGATGCCCTGTTCTACCGTTTGTTTGGCTAAGCCAATAGCATTCTTAATCGCCTTGGCCTGACTACGACCGTGAGCGACAATGACATTCCCGTTTACCCCAAGTAGGCAAGCCCCACCATATTCTCGATAGTCAACCCTTTTTGCCCAGGAATCCAGTCCCACCAGATGAAGCAGGGCACTCCCCTGAACATGAGTGGCCTTGGTCGTGCCCTGCACCAGGTGTTGCAGGGAGCTGACCACGGTATCACCCAACCCTTCAAGGGTTTTTAATACTATATTCCCAGTAAAGCCATCAGCAACGATAACATCAGCCACTCCTTTGATGATAGCGTCACCCTCAATGTTACCGATAAAGTTTAAGTTAGTTTTCTTGAGTAACTGATGGCTTTTTTGAACCAAGCTGTTGCCCTTGGTTTCCTCTTCTCCATTGCTGAGTAAGCCAATGCGAGGCGAGTCGGTGCCAAGAATCTGACGACAATAAATACTGCCCAGTCTAGCAAATTGCACCATATGGCTTGGTCGGCAATTAATATTAACCCCGGAATCAATAAGCAGCACCGGTTTAGAACGGGTGATGTCAAGCACACTGCATAAGGCCGGGCGCTGTATGCCTTCAATCTTGCCCAGGTTAAATAAGGCAGCACAGACTACCGCCCCGGTGTTGCCAGCGGAGACGAAGGCTTGGGCAGCACCATCCCTCACCAGATTGATGCCAACCACAATTGAAGAATCTAGCTTGGTGCGGACGGATTCCACCGGCGGCTCATGAAAATCAATGACTTCACCAGCATCAATAATACTAAGGCCCGGTTTTCTCAAATATCGCCCCGCCAAAACATGGAGTATTGGCTTACTGCCCACCAGAGCAATATTCACCTTGTACTCATGAGCTGCCTTAATCGCCCCTTTTACTATTTCGTGTGGGGCATATTCCCCGCCTGCGGCATCAACAGCAATTACCATCTAATCTCTCCGATTAACCTTTCCCCTCCGGGCTTCTCTCCCAGATATCGCAGCGCCCTCCCCACCTAGCTAGAATCTGACTATCAAGGGCAATCTGGGCGATTTCACAGAGATTGGGGCAGGCTTTGCATTCAAATGAGGAGGTACGATACCTTACCTCGCTAACACCAAACCCCTTAAACTTGCTCCCATTTTGACTTGCTGCCATTTCTTCATGTACCAGTAGAGCAGCACCTATCGCCCCCATGACCTCATGGTGAGGGGGGACAATAACCTCACTCTTAAGCTCCTCCTCCAGTGCCTTAACGATAGCCTGATTGAAGGCAACCCCACCCTGAAACACTATCGGGGGCCTAATATCTTTACCCAAGCCAACATTATTAAGATAGTTTCTAACCAGTGCCTGGCATAGGCCATAAAGGATATCCTCAATCCGGTGCCCCATCTGTTGCTTGTGAATCATATCCGATTCAGCAAAAACGGTGCACCGCCCGGCAATACGCACCGGTGTTTTGCTCTTAAGTGCCTGCTGGCTCAAGTCCTCAATACTCATATTAAGTCGCAACGCCTGATGGTCAAGGAAACTGCCAGTGCCGGCAGCACATACCGTATTCATGCCAAAGTCAATGACCACACTATCCCGGATAATGATAATCTTACTATCCTGACCACCAATTTCAATAGTGGTTTGCACCTCGGGGATGAAGTGCAAGGTAGCTAAGGCATGGCTGGTAATCTCGTTCTTGACCAAATCAGCACCAACAATAACCCCGGCTAGATACCGGGCACTGCCGGTGGTAGCCACGCCACAAATATCAACACCGCTGGGCAACTCCCCCCTTAGCTGCCCCAGGCCATACTGCACCATCTCAATCGGTCTACCCTGAGTTGGTAAATAGAGGTGGTAGATTAGCTCATCACTGCTATCCAGTACGGCAAACTTGGTAGTTACTGAACCAACATCAATACCTAAGTAAGCTTCCATAATCCCTGCCTACACTTTCCCTTTATGTCCGTTACCACTTCCTGCCCGGCGCCGACACTGCAGTAGGTCAACAAAGGCCTCAAGTCTGGTTAGCATTCCTGATTTGGCTAGCTGCTCGTCACAGATTATGGTCAGTACCGGGATTTTCTCCCTAGTCGCCGGCATGATATTTTGCGCCACAATCTCGGGCATGCAGGTAAAAGGTGCCAAGTGCACCAGCCCATCGTACTCTCCGGCATGAAGCACCTTTTCCCCCACTGACTCCCAGCCATCACCGCCAATATCCCGCTTGAGGTAGGGTAGAGCCGCCTGGTGAATCCTAGCCTTCTCATTTAAACCCAGGGGATTTAAAAACCAGCTGTATTTGATCCAGTTGGAAACGAAGGTCGTCCGTCTCACCTCTACCCCCAGCTTACCCAGCTCACTCTCCACATCAAGATTGGAGAAAGGCTCCAGTACTACGTAAAACTCCCCGGTAATACCCACAATTAAAGGCTCAACTTCGTTATTTCTAGTTACCTCATTGAGCTCGCTAATGGTGTCTTTTTCTAGCTTCTTTAGCGTGGCATAATCATCCGCCCGGTTAATCGCCTCACTTGCTCTGGAGAATAACTGGTTAGAGGTTCCCTTCAAAAGCTCCACCGGGCGCACCTTTTGCACCACCTGCTCTATTTTATCCAAGGCATAAAGTTTAGCCAAGCCAAAACGGAAGGCTCGAATAATCTTAATCCAAGGGGCATCTTGGGAAAGACGCTTAATCTTCTTAAGTAACCCGGCTAGTTTATTCTCCGAAACCCCAACACTCACCACTTCAACATTATAACCCAGGTCACACAGGATTTGTTCCTGAATCTTAGCATAGTAACCCAGACGGCAGATACCGCAACCGCCAACGGTGAGAAAGGTATCAATCCCCAGTTCAGCGGCTTCAATCATATTACCCAGAAGCAGCTTAAAAGGGATACAAAGCCCTTCCGGGGAATACCTGACAGCGAGGGATAGGGTGCGCTGAGTATTTGGCGGTGGTATCACATAGTCAATCCCCAGTCTTTCGAATAAAGACCGGAAAGGTATGTAAATGTTGCCCATATGGGGCATAGCTAGACGCATGCTTCTACCTGCTTCCTTTTCTTTCTATATATCATATCAAGAAAGGCTTCAAGTCGAGTTAAAATACCGGCTGGAGCTTGGTGCTCTTCTAAAGTTAGGCTCATAAAGGGGGTAGCCTTAAGTTTGGCTGCCCTC
>JAUVZV010000050.1 GCA_030602375.1 Chloroflexota bacterium
GAATGGAAGCAGAAGTATCCCGAGGCTAAAGTCGTCTGCTATGTCAACTCATCAGCCGAAGTCAAGGCTGAAAGCTATATCTGCTGCACCTCAGCCAACGGGGTCAAGGTAGTAGAGCATGTCCCCAGTCAGGAGATACTCTTTATCCCCGACCGCAACCTGGGGCACTATATCTCAAAAAAGACGAAAAAGAAGATTATCCTCTATCCCGGTTTCTGTATTGTTCACCAGCGTATTACTCTGGAAGAGACAAAGAGAGCCAAGGAGCAACACCCCGAGGCAGAGCTTTTGGTTCATCCTGAGTGCCGACCTGAGGTGATTGACCTGGCTTCAGCGGTACTTAGTACCTCACAGATGATTCGCTATGCCAAAGAGAGCCCCCGGACGAGCTTTATTATTGGCACCGAGGAGGGAATACTTCACCGCTTGCGAAAGGAGAACCCGGATAAGTCCTTCTACCTGATAACCGATAGTCAAAGCTGTGTCAATATGAAGAGGACAACCTTAAATACTTTAGCCGAGACAATGCAGTTTAGGCAAAATGAAGTTAGGGTACCTGAGGAGATAAGAGTCAAAGCCAAAGAAGCGGTTGACCGCATGCTGGCGGTAAAATGATGAAGGTAAAGTATGAAGTTAGCCCAGAAACAAGTTGACGAAATTATTGAGACAGCACTTTCAGAGGATATAAGCCACGGTGATGTTACCACCCGGGCACTAATACCACCACAGCAGCTGGGGAAGGCTTATATATTCTCTAAATCCGAGGGGATACTGGCTGGCATGGAGATAGCGAAAAGGGTTTTTCTTAAACTTGACCCGTCACTTGAGGTTCAATTGCTTAAAAGCGATGGCGAAAAAATTAAGCCCGGCGACAAGGTAGCCACCATCTTCGGCAGTGTCGCCGCTATCCTGAAGGGAGAGCGGACAGCCCTTAATTTCCTGCAGCACCTTAGTGGCATTGCCTCAGAAACTGCCAATTATATCGCCAAAACCGAAGGGCTTTCGGTCAAGATTACTGATACCAGAAAAACCGTCCCCGGCTTAAGGCTGCTTCAGAAATATGCGGTTGGCGTTGGTGGTGGGCAGAACCACCGTTTTCACCTGGGCGACGGCATCCTCATCAAGGATAACCACCTTGCGGCACTGCGCGTCTTGGACATGAGCTTGAAAGAAGTTGTCGCCAAGGCAAAAGAGAAAGCCCCAAAGGGTTTGGAGGTTGAAGTAGAAGTCGGCACCACCGAGGAAGCCCTGGAGGCTGCTGCGGCTGGGGCTGATATCATCATGCTGGACAATATGAGCCCCGATGAGATGCGACAGGTGGTAAGCTTGCTCCCCAGCCACGTCAAGACTGAAGCCTCAGGGGGTATCACCCTGGATAGTGTCCGTACTGTGGCCGAAGCCGGCGTTAGTAGAATCTCCATCGGTGCCATCACCCACTCGGCAAAAGCCCTGGACTTGAACCTTGAACTCGAGCCACAGACACTAAGACTGCTCTAGTCTTTGCGGTGTTAAACTGCCTTTCCCAAACCCCTTCACTCTCCCTTGGGTAGAAGACCAAGGGAGAAACATAAAATTGACTTCGTTTGGCAGCACTGATAACATTTAGGTAAGGAGAATGAAACCTTTACTATGGTTAAGATATCAAGACTTTCTCTATTCCCGCTTACTGCCGAGGTGAGCCGGGAAGGCCATCTTATAATTGGTGGCTGTGACACTCTGGAGCTAGCTACTGAGTTTGGCACACCCCTATATCTTTTTGATGAAACAAGCCTGCGCTCTAAGTGTGCCGAAATTAAGACCGAATTTCAGAAGCGCTACGGCGATACCACCGTTATCTATGCCTGCAAAGCCTTTATCAGTAAAGCTCTGGCTCGTATTTTGGATGAGGAGGGTCTGGGGTTGGATGTGGTCTCCGGCGGGGAGCTTGGCATTGCTCAAGTAGCTAACTTTCCCTCAGATAAGGTCTATTTCCACGGTAATAATAAGTCAGCTCAGGAAATAGAGCTGGCGCTTAAATGGCGTATCGGTCGCATCGTGGTGGACAATTTCAGTGAGCTTACACTGCTAGATAAAATGGCCAAGGAGGAGGGCTTAACCCAAGACATACTGCTCCGCCTGACCCCGGGGGTAGACCCCCATACCCACCAGTATATTGCTACCGGTGCCATTGACAGCAAGTTTGGATTTCCTTTGTCCAGGGGTGAGAAAGCAATAACCCAAGCCATGTCAGCCTCAAACTTGAATCTCGTCGGGCTACACTTTCATATCGGTTCACTCATCTTTGAGACCGAACCGTATGAGAAGTCTATTGAGCATATACTTAGACTTGCCTCAGAGACGAAAAGTAAACATGGTTTTGAACTTGCGGAACTGAATGTTGGCGGGGGGTTTGCTGTCCAGTATACTTTAGACTCCCCAGCCCCACCGATTTCTGTCTATGCTGAGGCAATAACGGCTAAGATTTTAAGTAAGTGTCGGGAGTTAAAACTAAAGTTACCGCAGCTTATTGTTGAGCCGGGGAGGGCAGTAGTTGGGCAGGCTGGCGTGGCACTGTATGAGGTGGGGGTAGTAAAGGAAATACCAGAGGGCAGGTGCTATGTCTCAGTTGACGGTGGCATGGCGGACAATATCCGCCCGGCTCTTTATGGTGCCGGGTATGAGGCAGTTGTAGCCAGCAAAATGCTTAAGCATGAACAAGGCAAACTTACCATTGCCGGCAAGTTTTGTGAGTCTGGTGATATATTAATCAAGGATATAAGTCTACCCACTACCTCAGCCGGTGATATCATCGCCATACCGGTCTCCGGGGCTTACTGTCTGCCAATGGCCTCAAACTACAACGCCTCATACAAGCCAGCCATCGTCATGGTCAGGGAGGGTAAACCTCAGCTTATTAGGCGCCGGGAAACCCTTGAAGACCTTTTAAGATGCGATTTAAATGGCAAGAGGTGAAACTTTAGCGTGTGGCAGGTAGTAGGACAAAACAAAGCTCTATCTTTGCTTGAGCACAGCTTGAAGAAGGGGACCTTAGCTCATGCCTATCTTCTGGTTGGTCCGGCTCATGTTGGTAAAAAAACCCTGGCTTTAAATCTAGCCCAGGCCTTAAACTGCGAGGGTGATGAACCCCCTTGTGGCGAGTGTGCCCCCTGCCGGAAGATAAAATCATTAAAGCATGCTGATGTCCAGATTATTGGGCTAAACCAAAACGAGGATTCAGCCGAGGAAAGAAACCAAGTAGAAATCAGCATTGACCAGATTAGAGAGCTGCAGCACTCATCAAACTTGCCACCCTTTGAAGGCAAATGCAAGGTGTTTATTATTGATGAAGCCGAACTTATGTCAAAT
>JAUVZV010000045.1 GCA_030602375.1 Chloroflexota bacterium
GTCGCCAAGCAACTGGGCAGCGGCTACATACCCCTTGGGGCTTCGGTCATCAAGGAGGAGATAGCCTCTAAATTTATTCAAGCCCGGGAGGGGCCATTCTACCACGGGCACACCTGGATGGGCCACCCGGTAAGCTGTGCCGCAGCACTGGTAAACATTGATATTTTAGAGAAAGAGAAACTGGTAGAAAATACCGCCCAAATGGGGCAGTATATGATGGACGCCCTGCACCAGGCTCTGGACAAGTCAGCGATAGTAGGAGACATTCGAGGGCTTGGGCTTTTCATCATCATGGAACTGGTTAAGGACAAAAAGACTAAGGCAACTTTTACCCAGGAAGAGAAGGCTAAGTTAAGGTCCAAGCTTTCCAACCGACTACTGGAGCTGGGTCTCCTTATCCGGACGCCCCTGCCCCTGATAAATATCTTCCCGCCACTCTGCATCAGCCGGTCAGAGATAGACGAAATAGTAGCCGCACTGGAAAAGGGCATCAGCGAACTGGAGAAGGATGTAGTTACTGGCTAAGCCCTGAAGAAGTAAAGAGAATCATTAAGATGGACGTAGCCGAGCCGGGGCAGATTTACTTACCTTCACCGAGCCAAAGTAGCAATGTATCACTGGAAGAGGCTATCGCCAGACGAAGGTCAATAAGGAATTCCCGCCCCGAAGCTATCTCAGAGCTAGAGTTATCGCAACTGCTTTGGGCTGCCCAGGGTATCTTAAACTCAACTTATCGCCGCGCTGCCCCCAGTGCTGGCGCGACCTATCCCCTGGAAATTTTCATTGCCTGTGGCCAAAACGGCATTACCAACATCGATGAAGGCATCTATCACTACCGCCCCCATAGCCACTCTCTTAGCCGGCACTACAAAGGGGATGTAAGAGCCGAGCTTGAAATGGCAGCTCTGGGTCAGGAATTTATCTACCAAGCCCCGGTAAATATAATCATCTGTGCCATTTATGAGCGCACATTAAGGCGCTACGGAGGGAGGGGCGAAAGATACGTCCATATGGAGGTGGGGCATGCGGGGCAGAATATATACCTTCAGGCTTCAGCTTTGGGACTCGGAACCGTAGCCATCGGGGCGTTTGATGATGAAGAGGTGAGGGAAGTTTTACGTCTGGATAAACAGTATAAGACTCTATACATTATGCCAGTGGGCAAGCCAAGCTGAAATTAACCCTTCTGCTTTGCTGATGCTCCTTGCTTGACCAGCCAATACTCAAGACTGTCAGCCAGTGCCAGCCAGCTAGCTTCAATGATGTTGGTTGAGCTACCTACGGTATGCCACTCCTCAACCCCGTCGCTTGACTCAATAAGAACGCGAACCTGAGCTGCGGTGCCAACGCTCTCCTCAAGGATGCGGACTTTATAGTCAACCAGCTTGACTTGAGCCAGGCTGGGATAAAACTGAAGTAGTGACTTTCTTAATGCTTGGTCTAAGGCATTAACCGGGCCATTGCCCTCAGCCACAGTATGCATCACCTCATCCCCAACCTTCACCTTTACCATCGCCTCAGATAGCATCTCCTCACTACCCCTGCGCGTTGGCCGGCGGCGGCGCTTCTCCACCACCACCATAAAATCAACCAGCTCAAAGGGAGGTTTGTAATCCGGTTGCGCCCGGTGGGCCAGCAGCTCAAAGGAGGCTTCAGCCTGGTCATACTGAAAGCCTCGACTCTCCAAGAGCTTTACTTGTTCCAGCAATTTCTGTGCCTGTTCCCCGTGAAGCGGTAAAGAAAAGCCCCGTTCTCTTGCCTTATAAATGATATTCTTTTTCCCGGAGAGTTCGGACACCACCACCCGCTGCTCATTACCAACCTTGGTTGGGTCTACATGCTGATAGCTATCCTCCCACTTAGTTATACCTGAAACATGAAGCCCCCCCTTGTGAGTGAAGGCGCTTGCCCCAACATAGGCTGAGAAGGCATCGGGAATAAGATTAGCCACTTCACTTATATAATGTGAGACTTCAGTTAATTTAGCCAGTTGCTCGTCAGTAACACAATCAATACCCATCTTGAGTTTTAATGCCGGGATAATAGAGCAAAGGTTGGCGTTGCCACAGCGCTCACCATAGCCATTGATAGTACCCTGAACCTGACTTACCCCGGCCCCAACCGCAGCCAGGCTATTGGCTACCGCCAGTTCAGTATCATTGTGGGCATGAATGCCTAAAGACACCGCACTTCGCTTTCTAGCAGCTTCAACACCAGCCATTATCTCTTGAGGTAATGAGCCACCATTGGTATCACAGAGCACCAGAGAGTCAGCCCCGGCCTCTGAAGCCACCTCAAGAGAGCGCAGACTATACTCAGCATTAGCCTTAAAGCCATCAAAAAAGTGCTCGGCATCAAAGAAAACGGTAAAGCCCTTCTCCTTAAGATAGCCTATTGAGTCGGAAATCATGTTCAGGTTTTCGTCCAGAGTGGTCTCCAGTACCTGAGTAACCTGCGACGCTGAGCTTTTGCCGACAAGTGTCACCACCCCCACCCCAGCACCAAGTAGAGCCCGGAGATTGGCGTCTGTGGCCACTTTAGCCCCAGGCCGCCGGGTACTGCCAAAGGCAACCAGCCTCGCCTGATGAAGTTTCAAGCTTTTGGCGCGGCGGAAAAACTCATTATCCTTGGGATTGGAGCCAGGCCAGCCCCCCTCAATAAAGTGGATGCCCAACCCGTCAAGCTTCTGGGTAATATGAAGCTTATCCACTACCGAGAAGGAGATACCCTCTCGCTGCGCCCCATCCCTGAGTGTAGTATCATAAAGATGAACCGATGACAAGCCACTAGCCTCCTATTTTCTCACAAATCAAATCGCCCATCTGCTTCGTCCCCACCTTTATTTTACCTTCGTCCATTATATCATAGGTGCGGTAACCCTGTTTCAGCACCCTATCTACCGCAACCTCAACCGCCTGCGCTTCTTTATTTAGACCAAAGGAGTAGCGCAGCATCATGGCGGCGCTCAAGATAGTGGCGATGGGATTAGCCAGATTCTGCCCGGCACGGCGGGGAGCACTACCGTGAATCGGCTCATACATGCCAAATATATTAACTCCCTCCTTGGGCACACCAGCTAAACTAGCTGAAGGCAGCATCCCCATTGAACCAGCCAGCATTGATGCCTCATCAGTCAGAATATCGCCGAACATATTCTCGGTGACCAGAACGTCAAAGTAGGTAGGTTTCTGGATTAGCCGCATGGCGCAGGTATCGACCAGCATATGCTCCAGCTCCACATCGGGATAGCTTGAGGCTACCTCAACCGCCACCTGCCGCCACAAGCGGGAAGCCTGAAGCACATTAGCCTTATCCACCGAGACCAACCTCTTGTACCGGCTCCTTGCCAGCTCAAAGCCGACCCTTAAGATACGCTCAATCTCCTGCTCAGAGTAGGTCATTGAATCAGTAGCCCATCTGCCACGACTTGTCCGCCACTGCCTTTTGGGTCGGGCAAAATAAAGGCCACCGGTAAGCTCACGCACAAATACGAGGTCAACCCCTGAAATAACCTCAGGCTTAAGATTGGTAGAATTGGTAAGCTCTGGAAAAACCTTGACCGGGCGAAGATTGGCAAAAAGCCCCAGACCTTTGCGCAGCGCCAGAAGCCCATCCTCAGGATGAACCGCCAATTTTGGGTCATCCCACTTGGGCCCGCCCACAGCACCCAAAAGCACCGCCTCACACCTTTTACACATCTTGAGCGTATCATCCGGGAGGGCACTTTCAATCTCATCAATGGCAACGCCCCCTACCAAGCCGTGGTGCAGGTTGAAACTGTGCCCGAACCTTCTGCCTACTTCCTCTAAGACCTTAATTGCTTGGCTGGTAACCTCAGGGCCAACACCGTCACCGGGTAAGACCGCCAGGTCAAACTGCACTCTAAGTCCTCCTTTGAAGTCGCTTCTTGGTATACTCAATTAGCCCACCGGCCGAGATAATCCCTGCCATAAAATCAGGGTAGGGTTTAGCCTTAAATTCCTTACCATTACTTAAATTCTTTATCTCGCCTTTAGCTAGGTCAATTTCTAGATTGTCACCCGCCTCGGTTTTCTCCACCGCCTCATCACATTCAAGGAGCGGCAGACCAATATTGATGGCATTTCTAAAAAAGATGCGGGCGAAGCTTTTGGCTACTACACAGGATATCCCCGACGCTTTAATCGCCAGCGGGGCGTGCTCCCTTGATGAGCCGCAGCCAAAATTGGTGGTAGCCATCATAATATCCCCTAGCTTGACCTGATTTACAAAGTCCTTGTCTATATCCTCCATGCAGTGCTTGGCTAGCTCTGCGGGGTCAGAGACATTAAGATAGCGTGCCGGGATGATGACATCAGTATTCACATCAGCGCCGTATTTATGAACCTTGCCTTTAAGCATTAAAAACTCCTAAGAACCGACCAATGCCCGCCACTTCTCCAGTGTCTTATCAACCTTAGCCCTAGCCTCTTGAAGCTCCTTATCATTAAAAGACTCTTCAGGGATAAAATTAAAAGCCGGGATTTCCCGTCTTATGGGATACTTTTTGTCCAAAAGCAGGTGGAGCTTCTGCATCGCCTCCGTATACTCACTAACCGCCTTTTCTACTTCGGTCATGAGTTCCTCCTTGATTAGATTTATACTTAACCTAATAAAAAATCCTTATTAAGTAACTCCCTAGATATTTCCCTTTCAGTAGGCAAATATATCGCTACGGGAATATCAAAAGTCTTTAAATACCGACACATCAAAGGCCCTACATCACGCCATTCCAATCTCCCAAGACCACACCCAAGGGCTGGAATAGCTAAAGAATCTACACCTTCCTTTTTGTAGTTAGTAGCCAACCATTTTAACCCTTCCTCAATCCCTTGTATATCAGCACGCTCTCGCCAATCCCGCTTTGTT
>JAUVZV010000046.1 GCA_030602375.1 Chloroflexota bacterium
CAGGCAAGGCAAGGTTTAGCTGCTGCCCGTGAGGCGGTGCTCAGTGGTGATTACGACCTGGTGATTCTAGATGAGGTGAATCTGGCGGTAGCCTGGAAACTTATCGAGCTGGATGAGGTAATAAAGCTTTTAGAGGACAAACCAGCGAAGGTTGACCTTGTCCTTACCGGACGTAAGGCGGATAGCAAGCTAGTTCAGGCGGCTGACTTGGTAACCGAGATGTTAAAAATTAAGCACCCTTATGATGAAGGGATTGGGGCGCGGCGAGGTATTGATTATTAACTAAACCCTGTAAAAGGAGGCGCAGTTTTGGGAGTCACACTGAGTGTAATCAAGGCTGATGTCGGCGGTTTTGTCGGGCATACAGAGTCTCACCCTGACGTTTTAGCCAAGGCTGGTGAGTGCCTGGAGAAGGCTAAGAAAGAAGGGTTGCTGATTGACTATCATGTTACCAAGTGTGGGGATGACCTGCAGCTGATTATGACTCACCAGCTGGGTGTGGACAGCGAGAAAATCCATAAGCAAGCCTGGGATACCTTTGTTTGGTGTACTGAGGTGGCCAGAAAACTCAAGCTTCATGGAGCCGGGCAGGATTTGCTGGCTGATTCCTTCTCGGGTAATGTCAAGGGGATGGGTCCTGGGGTAGCTGAAATGGAATTTGAGGAGCGTACCGCTGAAACTGTTATTATTCTTATGGCAGATAAGACCTCGGCCGGGGCCTGGAATATGCCGCTTTATAAGATATTTGCTGACCCGTTTAATACCGTCGGGCTGGTTATCGCACCCAATATGCACGCTGGTTTTGCCTTTGAGGTGCATGATGTCAAGGAGCACAAGAAGATAATCTTTAATGCCCCTGAAGAAATCTATGACATGCTGGTTTTGATTGGGGCGCCTTCGCACTATATGGTAAAGGCAGTTTATCACCGGGAGAGCGGGGAGATTGCAGCGGTGTCCTCCACCCAGCAGCTGTCTTTTCTTGCCGGTCGTTATGTGGGTAAGGATGACCCGGTGTGTATTGTTCGTTCCCAGGGCCAGTTCCCGGCGGTAGGGGAGATACTGGAACCGTTTACGGCGCCTTTTTTGGTGGAGGGGTGGATGCGGGGTTCCCATCAGGGCCCGCTGATGCCGGTGGCGGTTAAAGACAGCACTCCATGTCGCTTTGATGGGCCACCCCGGGTAGTGGCTCTTGGTTTCCAGCTCTCCAGTGGCAAACTGGTGGGTCCAGGTGATATGTTTAGTGATAAGGCATTTGACCGTGCTCGGGAGCAGGCAAATCATATGGCTGACATTATGCGTCGCCATGGTCCCTTTGAGCCGCACCGCCTGCCCCTGGAGGGGATGGAGTACACCACCCTGCCTGAGGTAATGAAACACGTGAAAGGAAGGTTTACCGACCTTTAGTTTAAAATATGGCTAGACTCCTGCTGGCAACAAATAACAAAGCCAAGGTGCGTGAGTACCGGAGTCTACTTAAGGGTATCTCCTTTAAGCTGGTTACTTTAGCTGAGCAGGGTATTAAGACTACGGTTGATGAGGTGGGAGAAAGCTTGGAGGAGAACGCTAGCTTGAAAGCAGTGGCGGCAGCTGCTGAGGGTAAACTTCTGGCGCTGGCTGATGATTCAGGACTAGAGGTTGACATCTTGGGTGGTGAGCCGGGAAGACTCTCAGCTCGCTGCGCTGGTGAGGGCGCTTCGGATGAGGACAGGGTTAATTATCTCTTGTTACGGCTTGAGGGTGTACCAGAGGAGGAGCGGTCGGCACATTTCAGGTGTGTTATTGCGATAGCTACACCACAGGGCGGGGTAAAACTATGCTCTGGTCAATGTAGGGGGTTTATCACCTTTAAGCCTAGGGGTAGAGAGGGCTTTGGCTATGACCCAGTCTTTTACCTGCCCGAACTCGGTAAGACCATGGCTGAATTGCCGCTGGAGATAAAAA
Source organism: Chloroflexota bacterium (assembly GCA_030602375.1). Taxonomy (GTDB): domain Bacteria; phylum Chloroflexota; class Dehalococcoidia; order Dehalococcoidales; family JAUVZV01; genus JAUVZV01. The sequence continues at coordinate 1,942 of JAUVZV010000046.1, forward strand.
ATAAGGTTAGCCATCGTGGGCAGGCAGCCAGAAAAGCCCGCCAGGTGCTTGAGAGACTGAAAGTAAATAAAGAAGGGGCTAATAAGTGACCGGACTTTCTGATTCCTTCCAGCGTCCAATAAATTATCTACGTATCTCGGTAACTGACCGTTGTAACCTGCGCTGCATGTACTGCATGCCGGCTGAGGGCGTAAAGCTTTTGTCTCACCAGGATGTTCTTACCTATGAGGAAATCTACACCATCGCCAGGGCAGCCGCTGAACTGGGCATAAGTAAGGTAAGAATTACTGGCGGTGAACCCTTGGTGCGGTTGGGTCTACCTGAGTTAATCTGGATGCTAAGAGGGATTGATGCCATAGATGATATTTCACTGACGACAAATGGCATCTTGCTTAGCCGTTATGCTTCCGAGCTAAAGAGAGCCGGGTTGCGGCGAGTTAATATAAGCCTGGATACATTAAGGCAGGACAGATTTGAGTTTATTACTGGCTCCGACTACCCTTTAAGCCAAGTCCTTCAAGGCATTGAAGCTTCAAGGTCAGTCAGCTTAAGTCCGGTTAAGCTTAATATGGTGGTCATGGCTGGAATAAATGATGACGAACTGGCTAGCTTCGCCCAAAAGACCATTGATGAGGGCTGGCATGTTCGCTTTATTGAGCTGATGCCGTTTCGAGGGGTGAGCACCAAAAGTTCTCAATTTGTGCCGGTTAGCCAGATGCGAAAGCGCCTCGAAGTACTGGGCAAACTTGAGCCCTGCAATCCCAGTATCGGCAATGGACCAGCCAAGTATTTCCGTTTCCCCAAAGCCAAAGGCACCACTGGCTTTATCACCCCGGTGAGTGAGCATTTCTGCTTTCAGTGCAATCGGCTGCGGCTTACCGCTGATGGTAAGCTCCGCCCCTGTCTCATGGCTGATGATGAAGTAGACTTAAAAGAGCCGCTGCGTGGTGGCGTATCCCCTTTGGGCTTAAAGCGGCTGATTGAAGAGGCAGTTACCAGTAAACCACTTCGCCACGGTCTGAGAGAAGGCCGCAAACCCAGGGCGGGGACAATAACTCAGGTGGGGGGCTAGTTATGCCAGGGCTGACACATATGGATGAAGAAGGTCGCCCCCGCATGGTAGATATTTCTGGCAAGAGCGATACCCAGCGTGAGGCTCAAGTCAAAGGTGTAGTTAGCATGAAGGCTTCCACCCTCAAGCTGCTAAAGAAGGGTTCCCTGCCCAAGGGTGATGTTTTGGCAGTAGCCCAGCTTGCTGGTATCATGGCGGCAAAAAAGACACCCGAGTTAATACCCCTCTGCCACCCGATTCAAATCGGGGAGGTTAAGCTCCAATTCAGTTTGGATGAGGCCAATTCTGCCGTAGAGATTGCTGCCACGGTAAAGAGTTTAGCTAAGACGGGTGTGGAGATGGAGGCGCTTACTGCCACTGCCGTTGCTGCCCTCACCATCTATGATATGTGCAAGGCGGTTGACCGAAGTATTAAAATAGAAAATATCAGGCTGGTTAAAAAAAGTGGTGGCAAAAGTGGGGAGATAACCCTTGAGTAGAATCAAATATTGGTATATACTACACCACTACCGGTAGTAGAAAGTCGGGGGTGTAAGATGAAGTTATCGTGTACACAGGAAAATCTAAATCGCGGACTTAGTGTCGTGGGGAGGGCGGTAGCTACCAGAGCCACTCTGCCCATAACCAATAATGTCCTTCTTCAAACCGACCAGTCCCGTCTTAAGCTTGTCGCCACCAATCTGGAGATGGCAATTAGTTGCTGGATTGGGGCTAAGGTGGAAGAAGAGGGGGCAATTACTGTCCCTGCCAGGCTGCTTACCGAGTTTGTTAGCTCACTTCCTCCGGACAAGGTTGATATTAGCCTTGCTCGCGGTAAGACCTTGGGCTTGAAGTGCGCCCGCTTTGAAGCACGAATTAGCGGTGTTGATGCCAAGGATTTCCCACCGATACCCAAGATTGACGAGGGCGTTACCACCAAGGCTGGGGTAGATACCCTCCATCAGGGGATAAGTCAGGTGGTGTTTGCTGCGGCAACGGAGGAGTCTCGTCCGGTGCTTACCGGGGTTGATGCTGAATTTGAAGGCGACCAGCTGACGCTGGCAGCGGCTGATGGCTTCAGATTAGCCGTCTATAAATTAGCTCTATCCGAACCGGTTACTGAGAAGGTAAAGGTAATCATCCCAGCACGAACACTGGCTGAATTAAGCCGCTTGGCGGCTGACCAAGACGAGGTGGTTGAGATAACAGTAAATCCCCAAAAGAGTCAGGTATTGTTTCGCTTAAAAGATATTGAGTTGGTCTCGCAGCTGGTGCAGGGTACTTTCCCCAACTGGGGCCAACTTATTCCTCAGAGCTACAAGACCCGGGTTGTAGTCAATGTTGCTGAATTTCTAAGGGCTACCAAAACTGCCTCTATCTTCGCTCGCGATGGCAGTGGTATCGTGCGACTGGTAATGACCCCCGGCGAGGAGTTAAAGCCGGGCAGAGTAACGGTTTCAGCCCGCTCGGAAGAGATAGGCGATGATGTTGGCGAGCTTGATGCCACAATTGAGGGCGAAGAGGCTAAGATTGCCTTTAATGGCAAGTATATAACCGATGTTCTGGAGAGGGTTCGCGAGTCAGAGGTGGCTCTGGAGAC
>JAUVZV010000025.1 GCA_030602375.1 Chloroflexota bacterium
AATGCACTTCTTCGCCCCGGTACCTCTTAACAGGTTACTGGAGCTGGTTCGGACTGCCAGGACCAGTGATGAGACCCTGGAGATAGCCAGGGAGTTTGGTGAATCATTGGGCAAGGAAGTCATTATGGCCCAAGATACGCCGGGGTTTATTTTTAATCGTCTGCAGGTATCGTTTAAACTCAATGCTGTCCGCATGCTTGAGAGGGGTATTGCCAGTGCTGAAGAAATTGATAAAGCGATGACGGTAGGTGCTGGTTACCCTATAGGGCCGTTAGCTACCATGGACTTCACCGGCATTGACGTTATCTACAATGTTGCCCAGGTAATGTATGAGGAAACCAAGGACCCCCAGTTTGCCCCACCAACACTGCTAAAAAGGATGGTGGCTTCAGGCTGGCTGGGGCGAAAGACGGGGAAGGGTTTCTACGACTATACTGGACCAAAGGCAAAGTAAGTTAATTTATACTTTAATGAAAGGAAGGAAGTACTATGGAAATCAAGAAAGTTGGTGTAATTGGTTGCGGGCTGATGGGTAGTGGCATCACCCAGCTCTGCGCCCAGTCGGGCTACCAGGTTGTAGTCACTGAGGTAAGTAGAGAGCTACTTGATAAGGGGCTTAAGTCCATTGACCACTTTATGAGTCGGGCTATAGAAAAAGGCAGGATGAGCCAAGCTGATAAAGAGGCTGCCTTGTCTCGCATTAAGAGTAGTGTTGACATGAATGACTTTGCTGACTCGGACCTGGTGATAGAAGCTGTAGTTGAGAACATGGATTTAAAGAAAGATATCTTTGCCAAACTTGATAAAATCTGCCCCAAAGAGGCTATTCTGGCAACCAATACCTCCTGCCTTTCTATTATTGACATCGCTAGTATCACCTCTAAACCCGATAAAGTACTTGGGATGCACTTCTTTAACCCAGCCCCGATAATGAAGCTGCTTGAATTGGTTCGGACGGTAAGTAGTAGTGATGAGACCATTGAAATTGTCAGGAAGTTTGGCCAATCATTAGGCAAGACCATGATTGTGGCCAAGGATACGCCGGGCTTTGTTGTCAACCGCCTGCTGATACCTTTCATGCTCAATGCTATCCGTATGCTGGAGTCTGGCATTGCCAGTCGGGAAGATATTGATACCGGTATTCAGCTGGGTTTGGGTCACCCCATGGGTCCCCTGACCCTAACTGACTTTACCGGTCTTGATACCACCCTTTATGTTGCCGATGCCATCTATCAGGAGACCAAAGACCCCCAGTTTATAGCACCGGTCCTGATGAGGAAAATGGTTGCCGCCGGCTGGCTGGGGCGCAAGAGCGGCAAAGGATTCTACGACTACAAATAAAGTAACCGGGAAGCTGTGCCTTTCGGTTCAATACTGGCTATGGGAAAACTTAAGGCTATGTTGCCTTTGAGGTGAGGCGTAAATAATCGTCTGGAGTGATGGATATATATAGTATAGGGTAAGGAGGGTATTTTGATGACAGAGGTTGTTATTGTTAGTGGGGTTAGAACAGCTATCGGTAACTATGGTGGAGCATTACAAGATATTCCGGTGACCAGATTGGGTGTCATTGTCATTAAGCAAGCACTAAAGAAAGCTGGACTGCGTCCCAAAATTGATAGTGAGGTTTTGGGCTATGCCCCTGAGACGCTTAAAGATGTCGGTCTCATTGAGCTTGAAAAACAGTGCTATGACTGGGATGAGGCTCTAAAGGAGGTAAGGATAGACGAGGTGATAATGGGGAATGTTCTCCAGTCGGGTCTGGGACAAAATCCGGCTCGCCAGTCAGCAATCTACGCCGGTATTCCAAAAGAGGTGCCAGTCTATACAGTAAATAAGGTCTGTGGCTCAGGGTTAAAGGCGGTAGCCCTGGCGGCACAGGCGATAAGGACTGGCGATGCTGAGGTTATCGTTGCTGGCGGCATGGAGAACATGAGCGGTGTTCCCTACTATTTGCCCAAAGCCAGATGGGGTGCCAGGATGTTCAATTCGGAGATGGTTGATGGTATGGTGCACGATGGCTTATGGGAAATCTTCTATGGTTATCATATGGGTATGACTTCGGAGAATATAGCTGAGAAATATTCTATCAGCCGAAAAGAACAGGACGAGTTTGCCCTGAGGAGTAACGAGAAGGCGCTTGAAGCCATAAATAAGGGACTGTTTAAGGACGAGATAGTCCCGGTTGAAGTTAGGGTCAAGAAAGACATAAAACTATTTGACACCGACGAACACCCCAGGGAGACGTCACTGGAGCTTTTGGCTAAGCTGCCTGCAGTATTTAAGGGTGATGGAACGGTAACCGCTGGCAATGCCTCAGGGATAACCGATAGTGCTGCCGCCTTAGTCATAATGTCAGCCTCAAAGGCAAAGGAGCTTAACCTAAAACCCATAGCTTTAATCAGGGCTTACGCTTCGGCCGGCGTTGACCCGGCGTTTATGGGTCTTGGTGTTGTTCCAGCAACAAAGAAAGCACTAAAACTGGCCGGGCTTAGCCTAGATAAAATGGGTGTGATTGAACTGAATGAGGCCTTTGCCTCTCAATCCCTGGGCGTGATTAGAGAATTGGGCCTGGACAAGGAAAAAACAAATCCCCGCGGTGGTGGGATTGCATTAGGACACCCCATAGGTTGTAGCGGGGCAAGAATCCTAGTCACCCTTGTTCATGAAATGGCGTGCCAGGACCATAAGTTTGGTTTGGCGACACTGTGCATCGGTGGTGGTCAAGGGATGGCGATGGTCATCCAGAGGGAGTAATACTACCACTTGCCTCGCTTTTCATAGTCAGGGCACCAGGTGGCATTGGGGCGTTCGGGATTGTGGCACGCTCCGCGCCAGTCCCATTTACAACTGTCACAGAGGAATATATTCATCCTCAGTGCCTTCTTAATTTTGAGGGTAATCTTGTCTTTTAAAGAGGGCCCAACCTGCGGCATTCTACTCACCTACTATACTATAACTGACAGTAGCGGCGACTGGCAAGTTGGGCTGTTTTTGCTGGCTTAGAAACTATTTAATAAGGGATGGTGGGTGTTATTGCGCCATAATTGTGGTAGAATATAGCAGATTTTACCAGAGGGGTATTCGCCATGACTACGGCCAAGGTTGGAAAAGAAGAACAATTAAATTTAGAGACGGTTACCTGGGGTGAGTTGACCTGGGTTAATATTGAGGGCCCAACGGAGCTGGAGACAAAATACCTAGCTAAGCACTATCCCTTTGACCTCTTGGTTTTAGATGACTGCTTAAGCCGCATTGAACGCCCCAAAATAGACGAGTATAAGGAATACCTATTTTTGGTCTTCCACTTTCCTGTATTCAGAAAAGAGGTACGGGTAACTGCCCCCGGTCAGCTATCAGTATTTATTGGCGATAACTACCTGGTTACCCTGCATAAGGGTGAACTTAAACCGCTGGTAAAGCTGTTTAAGGAATGCCAGATTGATAAAGAGTCGCGTCAAGAACACTTCAGGTATGGGTCAGGGTATCTTCTCTACCAGATAATTGACCGCTTGGTTGATTACTGCTTCCCAATACTGAATAAGATTGTGGCCAATATTGAGCAGGTTGAAGACAACATTTTTGATGTCAAGGGCAATATCATCAGGGAAATCTCCATGCTTCGCCGTGATATTATTGCCTTCCGCCGCATTCTCTGGCCAATGAGGGCCGTTATTGCCAGCCTTGAGCCAAAGATTCGCCGTTTCAGCAACATGGATATGGGGGTTTACTTCGGGGATACCGTTGACCATGTGGACCGGATATGGGACGCCCTGGATGAGTATAAAGAGGTGATTGAGGGGCTTAATGACACCCATGATTCACTAGCTGCCAGTCACACCAACCAGACGATGCGAATAGTGACTATCATTGCTACCATTCTTTTGCCCCTTAGTGTAGTCGCCAGTATCTACGGCATGAATATCCCGCTCCCATTGCAAAATTCCCCCTACTCCTTTCTAATAGTTTCCGTTATTATGCTGACTATCATCGGGGGCATGCTCCTTTTCTTCCGTCGCAAGCATTTGATTTAGCTGCGGCGGGATGCACAAGCTAAGGGCTTAAGTTGATGAATGTCTCTCACCGCTTTTTAGTTATTACCGCTTTATTTATTACCTGTCTTCTAACCGCCAACATCATTGCTGTCAAAGTAGTAAGTATCGGTCCGATAATCCTGCCGGCGGCGGTGGTCATTTTCCCCTTAAGCTATATCTTCGGTGACATCCTGACTGAGGTCTATGGTTACGCCCAAGCGAGGAAGGTTATTTGGCTTGGCTTTTTTTGTAACCTTATCTTTGTCATCTTTGTCTGGGTGGGGCAGATTCTACCGGCGGCTTCTTTCTGGGAGAAACAGGAGGCTTACGAGCTGATTTTGGGCTATACGCCAAGGCTACTTTTAGCCTCTTTCTGCGGTTACCTCGCCGGTGAGCTGGCTAATTCCTTTGTCCTAGCCAAGATGAAGATTCTAACCCGAGGTCGCTTCTTGTGGAGCCGGACTATAGGTTCTACTATAGTCGGACAGGGGCTGGATACCCTGCTCTTTATTACCATCGCCTTTATTGGCACTCCTTCTTTTGTCCTGATTATGATTTTGTATCACTGGCTTACCAAGACCTTGATTGAAGCCTTCTTGACTCCCTTTACCTATGCCGTAGTAAATTTCTTAAAGAAGAAAGAGGCGATTGATACCTATGACTATAAGACAAATTTTAATCCCTTCCGCATCTTGAAATAGGGAGGTTATATCGGAGTAGAAATGGATATTACGGTGCTGGGGGCGCACAACTGTGAATCGGAAACTACCAGGCTTACCTGTCTACTCATTGGTTCAAGCCTAGCTATAGATGCTGGCGCTCTTACCTCAAGTTTATCTTTTTCGGCTCAACAGCACCTTAAAGGGGTTCTCTTAACCCACCAACATTATGACCATATTAGGGATATTCCGACCCTGGCGATGAATTTTGCTCTGCGGGGTAAGGTGCTTAATCTCTATTCCACGCTGCCGGTATATGAGGTTCTCTCAAGGTATCTACTGGATGGCACACTTTATCCCAAATTTCTAGAGCTGCCCCCACATAACCCAGCAATTAGGTTTACTCAACTTGAATCTGGCAAAACAGAGCATATTGAGGGCTATAGCGTCCTGCCAATTGGGGTAAATCATGCTGTGCCTTCAGTTGGTTATCAGATTACCTCCCGGGATGGCAAGGTAGTTTTCTATACCGGTGATACCGGGCCGGGCCTTGAGGAGTGTTGGCAGTATCTCACCCCACAGCTACTTATTAGTGAGCTTACTTTTCCAGATAGGTATGAAGATTTTATTAGCCAAAGCGGGCATCTCACCCCAAAGCTACTTAAAGGAGAGCTTTTGACCTTTCGAAAGCTTAAGGGTTACCTGCCCCGGGTGGTCGCCGTTCACCTCGACCCCGGTCTTGAGGAAGAGATAAGGGCTGAAGTAGCATCGGTTGCCAAGGAGCTTGGTATTTCTATTGAGCTTGCCTATGAAGGGATGAAACTTCACCTCTAGTAAACCAAGAAGCCAATTTCCCTTTCTTATGAAGAAGGGGGAATATAAAGGGGATGGGAGCGATAAAATTCATCGTCGACAATAATGTGGGTAAACTAGCCAGGTGGCTGAGGATGATGGGTTATGATACCCTGTTTTTCGAGGGTGACGATGACTCCATCATGATTAGGACTGCCTTAACTCAAGGCAGGGTGATATTGACCAGAGACACCCAGATTATGAGACGGCGGGTAGTTACAAGCGGGCGGCTTAAAGTGGTACTTATTCAGAGTGAGGAACCCGAGCTAGGGCTAAAGCAGGTACTAGAGGCACTAAATCTTAACTGCCAGTTCAGACCGTTTACCCTCTGTCTTGAATGTAACCAGTCTCTGGTTAAGAAGAGTAAGGAGGAAGTAAAAGACCTGGTGCCAGCCTATGTCTTCAAGACCCGAGACCAGTATCGGCAGTGTCCCCGCTGCCGCCGCGTCTACTGGAAGGGGACTCACTGGGAGGCAATGAGCAAAAAGCTTGAAAAGTTTTTAAAATATTGCCATAAGGAGGTGTAGTTTTCAATGGATGTTTTCAAGGTAGCCATAAAGCGACGGTCAATAAGGTGTTTTAAGGATGTACCTGTACCCTATGAGGTGCTTAAGGGGTGTGTTGAAGCCGCCAGATTAGCCCCCAGTGGCGGTAATTGGCAGGTTTTGGAGTATCTGGTTGTTGATGATGAGCAGCTGTTGCCACTGGTCTTTAATAACATCAGATTCGGTACCAGGCGGCAAGCAGCTGAAGGAGAGGCACTGCCAAGTGACCAGCCCAAAGCCTATATCATCACCCTGGTAAACACCACACTTGAGGCTAAGACTAGCAGAAGTAAAAATGTCACCTTCTATGATATTGGTTTGGCTAATGAAAACATAATGCTGGTGGCATGGGAGCGGGGGGTAGGCAGTTGCCCAATACTCTGGTTTGACCAAGAGGCACTTAAACTAGTTTTGGTGATACCCGATAACTATGAGATTGGTTTAGTCTTGGCGCTTGGTTATCCCGATGAAAACCCGGTGCTTGATGTATTTTGTGATTCAACTTCACCCTGGGTAGATGAGAAGGGTGAACGTCACGTTCCCAAAAGGGAACTTAGGGATATTATGCACCGCAACCGGTTCACCTAGACAGAGGTTGACCGTCACTTAAGATATTGCTACACTTCAAGTTAAGAGCGTTTAATATCTTGGTAACGGAAGGTTTAAGTGAAAATCCTAACTACTGAGCAGATGCACCAGGCAGAAAAGGAGTGTGCCTCAGCTGGCCTCTCAACTGAAGCACTGATGGAGAATGCCGGCAAAGCCGTTGCCGAAGAGGTGGGGCGAATATTGGGCACGGTGGTTAATCAAAGAGTCCTCTTTTTAATCGGGCCGGGGAATAACGGGGGCGATGGACTGGTTACTGCCAGGCATCTTCAAGAATGGGGAGCCAAGGCCAGTGTTTATCTAGCTTCAGAAAGACCACCCGAAGACCCAAACCTGGCCATGATTTTGAAACATAAAGTTACCTGTATTGAGGTATCTCAAGATGAGATGCTGGGAAAGTTTGATACCTTACTTGACGGAGCCAATGCCGTTATTGATGCCTTATTTGGCACCGGCGCTGTTCGTCCATTTAGTGGCATCACCCTGCAGCTATTAGATAAGGTGAACCGGGCTAAAAAGAAGCGGCGGGGACTACGCATCATTGCCTTGGATTTGCCTTCCGGACTCAGCGCTGATACCGGTGATTGTGACCCCGGCTGCCTTTATGCTGATAATACCATTACCCTCGGCTTTCCCAAGCCGGGTTTATTTTTATCTTCTGGCTCAGAAAGAGTGGGCAAGCTTTCTGTAGTTGATATTGGCATCCCCACTGAGCTGGTGGCGCCGGTAAATACAGAACTTCTTACTCCTCAGTGGGCTAGGTCGGTTATTCCTGAACGTCCGCTTAATGCTAACAAGGGAAATTTTGGTAAGGTTTTGGTTGTTGCCGGCTCAATCAACTATATCGGTGCTGCCTACCTTGCCTCAAGTGGTGCCATACGGGTTGGGGCGGGGTTGGTGACGTTAGCTACAGCTATGTCCCTGCAGTCTATTCTGGCCTCAAAGTTAACTGAGGTAACTTACCTACCACTGCCAGAATCACGTCCTGGGCTTATCTCTCCAGAAGCAGTCAAGGTTATACACCCGCAGCTTAATCAGTTTGATGTCCTGCTTTTGGGCTGTGGACTGGGCCAAAGCCAGTCAGCCCTGAAGTTTATCGAGTCGCTGCTGCTGAGGAGAAAGCCAGAGTTACCCTTGGTTCTTGATGCTGATGCCCTTAACACCCTGGCTACGATTCCGAACTGGTGGCAGCACCTAACCAGTGACGGTGTGCTTACCCCACACCCGGGTGAAATGGCAAGGCTAACCGAGCTATCCGTGGATGAGGTACAGTCAAATAGGATAGATATTGCCCGGAAAGCAGCCGAGACATGGCATAAAACAGTGGTTCTAAAAGGGGCCTATACTGTAACCGCCTCGCCTGAGGGTAAGTGCCTGGTCAGTCCGGTAGCCAATCCAGGACTGGCATCGGCGGGGACGGGTGATGTTCTGACCGGGGTTATCGCCGGACTTCTGGCTCAGGGACTTGGGCCTTTTGAGGCTGCTGCCTTGGGGGTATACCTCCATGGTGAAGCCGGCGAGGTGATCAGGGAGAAACTAGGTGATGCTGGCATGGTTGCCAGTGACCTTTTGCCGGTTTTGCCAGTGGTTATTAAGGAGCTAAATAAATAAGGGGTATATTATTTTATGCTACTGGCAGTTGATATTGGAAATACTGATATTACCCTTGGGGTTTTTGCCGCTGATGAGCTTAAGGCTACCTGGAATATCTCAACGGATATCCACCGTGAGGTGGATGAATACGCTGCCCTACTGCTTAACCTCCTTCATCACCGCAGTATAGATGCCGCTGATATAAAAGGGATAATATTCTGCAGCGTTGTCCCTCCTTTAATAGCTATCTTTAATAAGCTGTTTACAGAGTATTTCTGCCTCGCGCCACTTCTGGTGGAAAGCGGGGTCAAGACCGGGGTGCGCATCCGTGCTGATAACCCCAGGGAGGTTGGTGCTGACCGCATTGTGAATACTGCCGCTGCCCATCACCTCTACCGGGGTCCGGTAATAGTCACTGACTTTGGTACGGCTACCACCTTTGATGTGGTATCTAAAGAAGGGGACTACCTGGGAGGGGTTATTGCACCAGGCATAACCACCAGTGCTGAGGCGCTCTTTACCCGGGCAGCAATGCTACCCAGGGTGGAACTAGTCTCTCCCAAACATGTCATTGGTGCCAACACTATTGCTGCCATGCAGTCAGGTATTGTCTATGGCTATGTGGGGCTGGTTGAGGGTATCGTTAGTCGCCTCCAAAAAGAGCTGGGGGAAAAGGCTACAGTGGTGGCTACCGGAGGCTTTGCTGAACTTATTGCCAAGGAGACAGAAGTAATTGACAGCGTCAATCCTAACCTGACACTGGTTGGGTTAAGGCTTATATATCAGATGAACCAGGCTTAATCGGTGAGGGGCAAAAATGCCAGAAAATAAGACCATAGTATTAGGTATCACCGGGAGTATTGCTGCTTACAAGGCAGCCGATATCGCCAGCAAACTCACTCAAGAGGGGGCTAAGGTTGAGGTAGTGATGACCCCCTCGGCGACCAAGTTTATTACCCCGCTCACCCTGCGCAACATTACCGGCCGACCGGTGGTAAGCGACATGTGGGATTTAAGTGATGAATTTAGTGTTGAGCATGTGGCGCTGGCTGAGGCAGCTTCGGTGGTAGTTATTGCCCCGGCTACTGCCAATATAATAGCTAAGCTGGCAGCAGGTATCGCTGACGATATGCTCACTTGTGTGGTGCTGGCGACGAAAGCCCCGGTTATTTTAGCACCAGCCATGAATGACAACATGTTCCAAAATCCTATTACTCAGGATAATCTAAAAAAACTTAAGGTCAGGGGTTTTACCATTGTTAGTCCTGCTTACGGGCGCCTGGTTTCAGGCAAGGTTGGAGTGGGGCGGCTGGCGGAGATTGAAGAAATCTTATGTGTTATCAAAAAGGTACTGGGTAGGAATGGTGACCTTAAAGGGAGGCGTATCGTGGTTACTGCTGGCGGTACCAGAGAGCCTATTGACCCGGTACGGCATATTGGGAACCGCTCCTCAGGTAAGATGGGTTATGCTTTAGCCGAGGCAGCCAGGGACAGAGGGGCTGAAGTAACACTTATTTCAGCTCCAACTTTACTCCCTGAGCCAAAAGGCATGGAGGTTATCCAGGTTGAAACTACCCTCCAGATGAAGGAGGCAGTGGATAAGGTTTTGTCCGGGGTTGATGCCCTGATTATGGCAGCGGCGGTAGCCGACTATAAGCCCGCCCAAATTTGGGGAGAAAAGATTAAAAAGCATAGTCCTACGCTGACCCTAAAGCTGGAGAGGACCCCGGATATTCTGGCTGAACTTAGGGGTAAATTACTGAAGGTGGGTTTTGCCGCCGAAAGCCAGGATGTATTAAAAAACGCCAGAATTAAACTTGAAGAAAAGCGTCTTGACCTGATGGTGGCTAACGATGTTACCCAGCCCGGTAGCGGCTTTGATAGCGATACCAATAAGGTAAGCCTCATTTTTAAGGATGGCAGGGTAGAAGAGCTGCCACTGCTCTCCAAGAGAGAAGTTGCTGAAAAGATACTGGATAAGGTAGCAAGCCTTCTTGAAGTAAAGTAGCGCTATTAAGTAACCTATTCCCCACCCTTATCAAGAAGAGGAATTGAAGGGAGAGGGGACTCTTGCCCCTCTCTAAAATCTATCTGCTCTCCTTAAGAAGAAGGTACTAAAAGAGGGTTAAAGAGAGGCGAAGCCCCCTCTCTAAAACCACCTCCCCCTCTCCTTATCAAGGAGAGGGGGCTTGAGGGGGTGAGGTTGTTAACTAATTCCTAGAAAGGGAAGTATGACCGAAGCACCTAGTATTCAATATGACATGCCCAAAGCTTATGAGCCAGCTAAGGTCGAGGGCAAGTGGTATCAATTTTGGCTTGAAAAAAACTATTTCCGGGCGGAGATAGACCCCAAGAGGAAGCCCTTTGTGGTCATTATGCCGCTGCCCAATGTTACCGGTGAGCTTCACATCGGCCATGCCCTTACTGATACTATGGAAGACATTATGACCCGCTGGCATCGGATGAAGGGTGAGGTATCATTGTGGCTCCCTGGCCTTGACCATGCTGGTATCGCCACTCAGGTGGTGGTGGAACGCATGCTCGTTGCAGAGGGTCTTAGCCGACAGCAGCTTGGTCGGGAAAAATTCCTTAAAAGAACATATAAGTGGGCTGAGGAGTGCCGCCGGATTATTACCCAGCAGCACCATCGGCTTGGTGCCTCCTGTGACTGGAGTCGGGAATGCTTTACCTTAGATGAGGGGCCTAGCCGTGCCGTGCGCACTGCCTTCGTTAACCTCTATCATAAAGGCTTAATCTACCGTGGGGAGCGGATTATTAACTGGTGTCCTCGCTGCATTACCGCCCTATCCGACCTTGAAGTAGAATACCAGGAATTAACCGGACATCTGTATTATGTGCGCTACCCTTCAGCAGAAAAAAGCGGGGACTCTATAACCGTGGCCACTACTCGCCCGGAGACAATACTCGGTGACAGCGCCGTCGCTGTTAACCCCAAAGATAGGCGATATCAGGGTATGGTGGGCAAGAAGGTTGTCCTGCCTGCAGTGGGGAGAGAAATACCGGTTGTGGCTGATGAGGCAGTTGACCCTGAATTTGGCACCGGGGCGGTTAAAATCACCCCGGCTCACGACCCGGTAGATTTTGAAGTGGCACAGCGCCACGACTTACCTCTGGTACACATCTTAAATCCAGATGCCACCATAAGTGAGCAGGCTGGAGCCTATATTGGGCTTGACCGTTTTGCCTGCCGCAAAGAAATACTGGCTGATCTGAAAAAAGATGGGCTTCTGCTTAAGGTTGAGCCCTATTCTCATTCCGTAGGCCACTGCATCCGTTGCCAGACAGTAATTGAGCCACTGGCAAGCAGGCAGTGGTTTATCAAGATAAAACCCCTAGCTAGGCCAGCAATTGAGGCGGTACTGGATGGGCGTATCAGTATTATCCCGCCGCATATGACCAAGACCTATCTTAACTGGATGGAGAACATTCGGGATTGGTGCATCAGCCGTCAACTGTGGTGGGGGCATCAGATACCGGTATGGTATTGTGATGACTGCGGTGAGCTAACGGTAGCGGTGGAAGAGCCAAAGACTTGCCGCCACTGCGGTTCGGCTAACTTGAGACAAGACCCCGATGTGCTTGACACCTGGTTTAGCTCGGCGCTGTGGACACACTCAACGTTGGGTTGGCCTGATGATACCGAAGACCTCCGCTACTTCTATCCAACCACAGTAATGGAAACAGGCTATGACATCCTCTTCTTCTGGGTGGCGAGGATGATTATGATGGGTCTTGAGAACACCGCTGATATCCCTTTTTACACCGTTTACCTTCACGGGCTGGTGCGTGATGAAAAGGGGGAGAAGATGAGTAAAGTCAGGGGCAATGTGGTTAACCCAATTGAGGTGGCGGACAAGTACGGTACTGATGCCCTGCGCTTTGCCTTAACTACGGGTAATACACCTGGCAATGATATTAACCTGACCCCCTCAAGACTTGAAGCTGGACGTAACTTCTCAAACAAGCTGTGGAATACCACCCGCTTTGTCTTGAGGAACATTGAGCCGGAAAGAACCGAGATAAAGCTTGAGCCAAAGCTACCGCTTGAGGACCGCTGGATTCTAAGTCGGCTCAGTCGTATCGTCTCAAGTGTAACCAGCCTGATGCAAGACTTCCAGTTTGGCGAAGCGGAGCGACAGCTCTATGATTTCCTCTGGGGTGAGTTCTGTGACTGGTATCTTGAAATAACCAAGATTCGTTTTCGCTCCCCAGAGAGGGGGATGCCCTCGCCTACCCCGGTCTTAGTTCATGTGCTTGAGACCTCACTCAGGCTACTTCACCCCTTTATGCCCTTTATCACTGAAGAGTTATGGCAGCACCTCAAAAGTCGCCTCCCCTCACACTTTAAGCAAGCTAAGTCAATAGTGATTTCAAGCTATCCCGAACCTGACAGGAAAGCCTTAGACCCGAAGGCAGAACAGGTTTTGGCGACTTTAATTGAAATAATACACTCTATCCGTAATGTCCGGGCTCAATATAAGGTTCCAAGCTCGAAGTGGATTGAAGCCCAAATCTACGCCCACAAATTTACCCCGGCTATTACCCCCTACGCTGAGGTTATTCAAACCCTGGCTAGGGCGAGACCACTGGCTTTTGTAGATGGCAGTCCCCCGAGCGAGCTTGGAGACAATACCCTGAGGCTGGTACTTAAAGAGGTTGAGGTTTTAATCCAGATGGAGACTTTACTTGACCTTGAGGCGGAGAGGGAGCGGTTTGAGCAAGAAATCCAGTCAACCGAGGCTCAGGTTGCCCGCCTTGAAGCCAGGCTTAGTGACCAAGCCTTTTTAACCAAGGCACCTGAGGCGGTGGTGGCTAAAGAACGCCAAAGGCTAGCTCAGGCCAGGGATAAGCTGGAAAGATTAAAACAGTCTATTAATTGACATCATAAGTCTGGGTTGTTAAACTATCATCGCTGTAGTCCAGTTAGCTTCAGGCAGAGCTTTTGATTAGAGGCTTTATTGAAAGAAGAACTTTCACCCAAACGTTTTTCACCACCAGAGCCTTCGGGTAGAGGTCTGGTTCAGCTATTTACTGGCGACGGGAAGGGTAAAACTTCAGCGGCGTTAGGGATAGCACTTCGTGCCTTGGGTCACGGGCTTAAAGTATGCCTTGTTTACTTCATGAAGGGTGATTACCCTTACGGAGAACGGGCTATCCTTGCTAAGTTGCCCAATGTTAGGCTAAAGAGCTTTGGGCAGGCTGGTTTTATTAACCCAGCCAATATTAAACCGGCGGAAAAAGAGCAGG
>JAUVZV010000032.1 GCA_030602375.1 Chloroflexota bacterium
GGCATGGAAGGAGGTTTTGCCCGTCAGGGAGAGGACACTGATTTCACCTACTGGACAGGATACAAGGACGCAAGAAAGAATAATCCGGGCGGTTATATATTCATCGCCTACGGGAAGGGGTATTCATCAACCATAGAAACCATGGTCGGTGTTGATATAAAAGGGATAATAACCGGTGTAAAAATACTGTTCCAGCAGGAAACTCCGGGGCTGGGAGTCAAAATACAAAAAATTCGTCGTGGTGAAAGCGAGCCCTGGTTCACCCGTCAGTTTATTGGCAAGTCCGTCCTTGATGACATTGCGATTATCAAGGATAATGGTGTTATTGATGCCATATCGGGTGCGACCATATCCTCAAGAGCTGTTACAAAATCCATCAACGATGGACTTAAGAAGCTTGTAGAGAATACCGGCGGTGAAACTTTCTTTAAGGAAACAGAGGCTGTTGACACCTCCGCTGCTGGTGCTCAAACAGAAGCAGAAAAAGAAGAAATAAGGAAAATAAAAATGGCTGAACTAGAGAGAGTGGGTGAGGTTATCCAGGCCTCAAGCACTGACTTTGTGGCGCAGTGCTATGAGCTTTTTGAGTTACCGCCGCTGGGTTGTCTGGTCAAGACCAGAGACAGTGAGGGTGAGCTACTAGCCGTGGTCTATAACGCCACCACCAGCAGTATTGAGCCGGGACGGCGCCCTATTGCCCGGGGCAAGGATGAGGCTAGTGAGGAGGCTCTTTACCGGGAAAGTCCCCAGCTTGAAAAACTATTTCGCAGTGAGTTTGCAGCCCTGGTGGTCGGACACAGGGAGGGTGATAAAATTTATCAATACCTGCCACCCAAGCCAGCCCGAATCCACAGCTTCGTCTATCTGTGCCCAGCTGAGGAGGTAAAGGAGTTCAGCCGGACTTTTGACTTTTTAAGCACGCTCCTAAATGCTCACCTGCCAGTCTCCCTAGAGGAGATCATCTCCGCTTGCCTGCGGCAGATGAGCCGGGCACATGAAGACCCCCGTAAGTTTCTGGTTGCTGCCGGCAAGGAACTGGCGGTGTTACTGAGCAGTGAGTTTAACCGACTGAAAGCTATTCTGGAGAGGATTAAAAGTGACTGAACAAGAGGGTATTGAGCAAGAAGGGCAGAGACTGGGTATTGTTGTCTCCGGCTCCCTGGATAAAGGGATGGAAGCCAGACTGGATAGTTCGGTTTCAATTGAGGATATGGCGGTCGGGCGCTATGTAACCATTGAGGGAGAAAAACGGCGCTTTTTTGGCATGATAACTAATATAAGTCTGGGGGTGATTGACCAGAAACTAACTTTAACCCCACCCGACACCTCTGACTCTTTCACTAGTGAGGTTTTAGCTGGAACCGGCACCTATGGGACACTGCGTATTGCACCTTATCTTACTATTGGCAGTGATGCCTTAGGCCTGCTTGAAGGTCCACAGCCAGCAAAGACCATACCCAAGCATTTCTCGGTGGTTAAAGCGGCCTCACAGCGGGATGTGGAGCTGGTTTTTGGTAGTGAGGATGAAAAGAAATTCTATATTGGCACGCCGCTAGATATGGAGACCAAGGTCTGCCTCAACCTAGAAGAGCTGGTCAAGCGCTCAAGCGGCATTTTTGGCAAAAGCGGTACCGGAAAGACCTTTTTGACCCGAATGCTTCTTATCGGCATGCTGCAGAAGGGAACAGCGGCAAACCTAGTTTTCGATATGCACAGTGAGTATGGCTGGGAAGCCAGGAGCGAGGAGGGTCGCAAGGTCAAAGCCTTAAAGCAGCTTTTCCCTTCAAAGGTGGCCGTCTTTACCCTTGACGAGGAAAGCTCAAGACGCCGCAAGGTAAGTACTGACTTTGTAGTCAGGATAGGCTATGGCGAGATTGAGCCTGAAGATATCAGCCTACTGCGCCAGACCCTGAACCTAACCGAGCCAGCGGTTGAAGCCGTATATCAATTGCAGCGGAGATTTGGCAAGGACTGGCTTAAGCATACTCTGGATTTAGCCGACTCTGATGAGACCAGGGATTTGTTAAAGGACTTGAGCATACATGAAAGCACTTACCAGAATTTGCGGCGTGGACTGGCCACAATCGGAAGACTTCAATTTCTGGAGCCTCAAGTCGGTGATAACCCGGTAAAGCGTATCCTGGAATACCTTGACCGGGGGATAAATGTGGTTCTGGAGTTTGGCCGGTATACTGATATTACGGCTTACATTCTGGTAGCCAATCTGCTGACGCGGCGAATTCATGCTCAATACCGGGAGAGGATGGAGAAAGCGATTGGTGAGGATGCTGCCCCACCCCAACCCCTGGTTATAACCATCGAGGAAGCACATAAATTCTTAAACCCCGAGCTGGCAAGCCAGACCATCTTTGGCACCATCGCCCGTGAGATGCGTAAATATAATGTCACCCTGCTTATAATTGACCAGCGTCCCAGTGGCATTGATAGTGAGGTCATGTCCCAGATTGGCACCAAGATAACCTGTCTTCTGGATAATGACCGTGATATTGACAGCGTGTTGGCTGGGGTTTCAAATAAAAACGAACTCAAGTCGGTACTGGCTAAACTGCAGTCCAAGCAGCAGGCGCTTATCTTCGGTCATGCCGTACCGATGCCGGTAGTGGTCAGGACCCGGGAATATGGTTCTGTCCAGTCCTATAAGGAATTTGCCACTACCGAAGCGGCTGAGCTTGAAAAGCAGGTTGAAAAAGATATTGAAGAGTTGTGGCAATAAATAATAAATCACCCAAGAAAAAGGTTGGGCTGGCACTGGGTGGTGGTGCTGCCCGAGGACTGGCTCATATCGGAGTCCTTGAAGTCCTGGAAAAAGAGGGCATCCCAGTGGATATGATTGCTGGTACCAGTGCCGGGGCGGCTATTGGTGCCCTTTACGCCCAAGGTAAGGATACCAGTCTGATAAAAAGGCTGGCTTTGGAATGGGGCTGGAGGGAGCGAATTGCTCTGGTTGACCTAGCTTTACCCAAATCTGGTTTTATTGAAGGTGAGAAAATCAAGGACTTGATAGGGCTAATTATGGGCGGTGACATTAACTTCAGTGATTTACGAATACCCTTTGCCTGCGTAGCTGCTGATATAAACAGCGGTGAGGAGGTAGTAATAAATCAAGGCTCGGTACTTGAAGGAATAAGAGCCAGCATCTCTATCCCGGTGATATTTACCGTAGCCAAGTGGCAAGGCAGGTATCTGGTTGACGGGGGTCTGGTAAATCCGGTACCAGTAAACACCGTCAAGAAGATGGGGGCCGATTTTATCATTGCCGTAAACGTGATACCCGATGTTACCAAAAGGCTTCAATCACCAAAGGCAAAGGCAGAAAAAGAGCCCAACATCTTCAATATTATAATGCAATCCTCCTATATCACTGCCTACCAACTGGTAAAACCTAGCCTTCAAGGAGCCAATATCATTATTGAGCCTCAGCTAGCTAATATTGGGCTTGGGGACTTCCGTCGAGCTAAAGAGTTAATCCGGCAAGGTGAATTGGCTGCCGAGGAGGCTATACCCAAGATAAAAAGAGGGTTAACAAACTTAAATTCTTAATTTTATTTAGGAGTCAAGCGATGGAGGAGCCACGCCATCCTTTTTCACCCCAAAAGGGAAAGCAAGCCCTGGTAATTATTGATGTCCAGGATAGTTTTATCAAGGTAATGAAGGCGGAGGTCTTTAGCCAGGTAATAAAAAACATTAAACTCCTCATCGCCTTGGCGGAAAAACTTAATCTCCCCATCATCCTCACCGAGCAATATCCTAAGGGTTTGGGCAAGACAGTTACCCAGATACAGCAGTCGCTTAAGAGTTACCAGCCGATTGAGAAGCTATCCTTCAGCAGCATCGGTGATGACGGATTCAAAGCCAGACTTAAAGAGCTAAAATCAACCACTGCAATAATCTTAAGTGGTATTGAAACCCATGTCTGCATCCTGCAGACGGCGCTGGACCTTCTGGCCAGTGGCTATAAGGTCTATGTAGCTGCCGATGCCACCTGCTCCCAACGCAAACTAGACTGGGAGATGGGTCTAAGAGTCATGGATAAGGCTGATGTTATCATTACCACCACCGAGGCCTTAATCTTCCAGCTTTTAAGCAAGGCCGGTACTGAAGAATTCAAGTTTATGTCTAGACTCCTCAAACAAACCAGCCCTAGTTAAAGCAAAAGGTGTTGACAAAAACCTATTTTATTTGTATAATTTTATTGCAAATAATACGCATTTGTAATAACTAAATTAGCGAGTAGTAAAATAAAGTTACTCAAAGACAGCCTCAAAGCCTTAAACAAATCCGGACTGAGGGTTACCAGTCAACGTGTTTTAATTCTGGAAATCATCCGTCAGGGACACCTAGATGCTGATGAAATCTACCTCATGGCTCGGGAGAGGCAACCCCGCTTGAGCCTATCCACCGTCTATCGAACACTGGGGGTACTTAAGAAACTAGGCCTGGTAGAGGAGCTTCATCTTGATGAGACACACCATTACTATGAAGTCAAACCCTCGCTTGAGCACCACCACCTGCTTTGTCTTGGTTGTGGCAAAGTTATCGAATTCCCCTTCTCCCTATCAAACTGTGTAAGGAAGGCGGTACCTCAGCTTAAAAACTACGAGATTAAAAACGCTGAGATTCGAATGACCGGCTACTGCCCTAAATGCCGCCAAGGCGAGACATAATTTTTTGGCGCGGTTAGGGCAAATAAGTTGTACTTGTATCAAAAAGAGAGGAAACAAAAGCAATGGAGGTTAAACCCTTAAGCGACCTAAAACCGGGGCAGAAAGGTACCATAACCAAGGTCAGAGGAAGCGGGCATATTCACCGGCGTCTGCTTGATATGGGAGTGATTCCGCAGGCAGCGGTTGAAGTAGAACAGGTAGCCCCGCTGGGAGACCCGATTGGGGTCAAGATAAAAGGCTATCACCTCTCACTTCGAAAAGAGGAGGCAGCTAACGTAGATGTGGAGGTTAGCTAAATGGTAAAGCAGAAGATACCACTGGCTATGGTCAGTTCGGGTAAAGTAGTTACTGTGGCTGAAATTAGAGCCGGCCGGGGACTTTTAAGGCGGCTTGCTGATATGGGTTTGACCCTAGGGACAACCTTAAAGGTGATTAATAACCCGATGACGGGGCCAATTATCGCCGAAGTCAGGGGCTCAAGACTGGCTTTAGGCTATGGCATCGCCCAAAAGATTATGGTGGAGATATAAGGATGGAGCAGACCAAAACCATTGCCCTGGCTGGAAACCCCAATTCGGGAAAGACCACCGTTTTCAATAACCTTACTGGAAGTCACCAGTATGTTGGGAACTGGCCCGGGGTGACGGTAGAAAAGAAGGAAGGAAGTTACCACTACCACGGTTATAATATTAAGGTGGTTGACCTTCCCGGGGTTTACAGCCTAACTGCCTACTCACTAGATGAGGTTATCGCTCGAAACTTTATTATTG
Source organism: Chloroflexota bacterium (assembly GCA_030602375.1). Taxonomy (GTDB): domain Bacteria; phylum Chloroflexota; class Dehalococcoidia; order Dehalococcoidales; family JAUVZV01; genus JAUVZV01. The sequence continues at coordinate 5,456 of JAUVZV010000032.1, forward strand.
ACAAGAAACCAGATGTGGTAGTGGACATTGTGGATGCTTCCAATCTGGAGCGTAATCTCTATCTTACCATTCAATTAATTGAGCTAGAAACTAACCTGGTTGTTGCCCTGAACATGATGGATGTAGCCAAGTCGCGTGGCTACCGCATTGAAGTTAACCGTCTCGCTGAACTTTTGGGTGCTCCCATCGTGCCTATAGTTGCCAGTCGCAAGGAAGGTACCAAGGAGTTAATTGAAGAGATAGGTAATGTGCTTGAGGGAAAAGTCACCTTTAAGAAGGCCAAGCTCTACTACGGGAGTGAACTGGAAGAACATATTGCTGAACTAGAAGGCCTCATCTCCCAAGATGAGAAGCTCTCAAACCAGTTCCCACCGCGGTGGCTAGCCATAAAGCTACTCGAAGAGGATGAGGAAGTGTTACAAAAGATTAGGGATTCTGCGTGAGTCGGGAAGAGATACTGCAAGCCAAGGATAAAAGCCTCGACCATCTCAAAGGGATTTTGGGTGACGATGCTGAAACCGTGATCGCTGAAGAAAGATACGGTTTTATTGGCGGCTTACTTAAAGAGGTACTAAAAAAGCCAGCCACCGAACGGATTACATTCTCTGACGTGATTGATAAAGTAATCCTTAACCGCTGGCTGGGCATTCCAATATTTCTGGCTTTGATGTTTGGCGTCTTTCAGTTCACCTTTACCCTATCAGCACCCCTTATGGACTGGATTGACGAAGGATTCGGCTGGCTGGCGGAGAAGGCATCAGCTATTGGCGGCTGGTTTGGTTCACTGCTTGCTGATGGCATTATTGGAGGGGTAGGCACGGTACTCACCTTTGTGCCACTGATATTCCTTTTCTTCGTCGGTCTGGCAGTACTTGAAGACTCCGGCTACCTTGCCCGGGCTGCCTTCATCATGGACCGGGTGATGCATAAAATAGGACTCCACGGCCGCTCCTTCATCCCCCTGCTTTTGGGCTTTGGCTGTAATGTGCCCGCTGTCATGGCTACCAGGACCATAGAAAACCCCAGGGATAGACTGGTCACCATCATGATTTGTCCCCTGATGTCCTGCAGCGCCCGGCTACCAGTTTATATCCTTTTTGTGGCAGCATTCTTTACTGCCTACCAGGGACTGGTGGTCTATTCCTTCTATATTATGGGAATAGTCCTAGCCATTATTGCCGCTTTAGCATTTCGTCGGTGGCTCCTCCCCGGACCAAGCGGTCACTTTGTTATGGAACTGCCCCCTTACCGCCTCCCCACTATAACCGGGGTATGGGTGCATGCCTGGCAAAGGCTTAAGGCTTTCCTAGCCAGGGCGGGAACCATCATCTTTATGGTGGTAGTCGTTATCTGGTTTTTTAGCAGCATGCCACCTGGGGTAGAATATGCTAGTGCTGAGAGCTACTTAGGAAGAATAGGGGGCTTTATTGCCCCTGTATTTACCCCCCTCGGCTTCGGGCAGTGGCAGGCATCCATAGGCATAATCTTTGGCTTTCTGGCTAAAGAGGTGGTAATTGGAACCTTTGGTACCCTTTTCGGCATTGGTGAAGCGGGTCTGGGAGCCGCTATTGCCACTCAACTTGGCTGGACACCACTCGTTGCCTATGCCTTTATGGCCTTTGTCCTGATTTACGTACCCTGTGTGGCTACGGTTATCATAATTAAAAGAGAGACCAATTCCTGGAAATGGACGGGTTTCACCGTTGGCTATACCATAGCCTTAGCCTGGATTGTAGCCTTCCTCATTCATCAGGTAGGAAGCCTTTTTGGTGCGGGCTAAAAATTGCCACTTTGATGGCACTACTTTCTAGTCACCAAGAACTTTTATTGTTATAATAATTTAGCCAGATGGGGCTGTAGCTCAGTTGGGAGAGCGCCTCCTTTGCACGGAGGAGGTCAGGGGTTCGAGTCCCCTCAGCTCCACCAGGGGTTACAATAGGGGGAACTCCCACTGATTGCTTCTTCTTCTCTTCGGGTGGTATCGGCAGGTTGTAGTATATTGTGACCTGCTTTTTATTTACCACGATTCGCTTTATAAATGAGCGAAGGAAGGTTTTTCTCTCGGTAAAGTCTGCTTCTTCCAGCAGGCTCTGCAGGTCCTGGGCATATGACTTTACTACTTCAGCGTCCACCTGTTGTGCCCCCTGTGCCACTATTTCAGCCTCTACCTGAACCCTGTTCTTGCTCAAGTCATTCTGAAGCGCAATAAAGTCACCGTTATATGTTCAGAAAGTATGCGTTTGGTGCAGAAAAGAGGCAAAAAGGGCGCAGAAATCTCTGCTCATATTTCTACCTTGGTATCGTTGCCAACAAAAAGCACTACTGCCTTCGAAGCTCGTTCTCTCTTAATTACTTCGGTGCCTCTGCCAATAACACTGTCAGATATATGTTTGATTTTCTGTATGCGGCAGTTCTCCAGGATTATGGAGTTCTTTATTGACGTATTGTCTAGAATTGTGTTGGCTCCAATGCTAGTGAAAGGGCCTACAAGTGAACTATGAATTCGGCAGTCTTCTGCAATGGATGCTGGACCTATTATGGTGCTATTTTCTATCCTTGCTCTTTGTCGAACCTCTACTTGACCAACAATTTGGCTTTGGGAGTCCACCGTGCCCTTGATGTCTCGCTTTAGGTAATCATCTAGTAACACCCGATTCGCTTCAAGAAGGTCATGCTTGTTGGCGGTATCAAGCCACCAGCCGGTTAAGACATGGCTTCTTACCTCCTTACCCGTCTCTAGGAGTTTCTGGATGGCATCGGTTATCTCCAGTTCTCCTCGCCATGATGGCTGAATCTGGGCTATGGCTTGGTGGATCTCAGGGGTAAAGAGATAAACCCCAACTACGGCATAGTTACTCTTTGGCTTCTTCGGTTTTTCCAACAGATGAACTACTTTGCCACTACTGTCAACTTCAGCAACACCAAAAGACCGAGGGTCCGAAACTTCCTTGAGAAGAATGAGAGCATCAGAATTAAGGGTATTGAACTCCTCAACAAACCCCTTGACACCGCCTTTAATGAGATTATCACCCAGGAACATAAGGAAAGGCGAACTAGCAAGGTAGTGCTGTGCTATCTTAACGGCGTGAGCCAGCCCGCGGGGCTTGGGCTGGATGATGTAGGTAATCTCCACCTCCCATTTTGACCCATTGCCCACCACTTCCTTAATCCACGGGTTGGTCTCCGGTGAAACGACGATACCGATGTCCGTTATACCAGCTTCTCTAATCTGGTCCAGAACGTAGAATAAAATCGGTTTGTTCGCCACCGGTAGAACCTGCTTGGCGGTACTGTTAGTAAGGGGCTTAAGCCTAGTTCCCTTGCCGGCAGCCAAGATTAAGGCTTTCATCAGCTTTTCTCTTCAGTTCCTTTCGGAGTGTAAGCAGGGATGTTTTCCTTAAGCCTTCTTCTGGAGTCTATCTTGGTTCACGGTTGGTGCATTTAGCCCTGGAGATAATCGTCGATACAATATAGGCCGTTAGTTGTCATTTGTCAACCTGCTTGATATCTGCCACTCAGTGTGAGCAGTAGCGTCAATCGAGTTGAAAGGGTTCTATGCTTTTCTCAAAGATGGGCAAGTCCTATAATTCTCAGGAAATATGGTTAATCTGTCGAGGCAAAGATTTCAGCCGCTGTCAACATATTGACTTGCGCCTACATATCTTTTAGTATTCTAACTGGGATGCGAGATGAAGCCTTGACTAATATAGCTTGTGGGGATGATTACGCAACGGCTTATGGGGAAAATGAGCAAGCCATCTGAGCCTGAAAAATCTGGGCCATTTAGTAGTGAGGGGTTTAAGTAGCCAAACGGCATTTATTTGGAAAAAGTATTGACAACCGTCCACTAATGGTTTATAATCTCGCTTAAACAGCATAGGAGATGAAACCTTGCTTTATGTAGCTTATGGAGAAAGATAATGGAACAGTTTAAGGAAAAGGTAAGGAAGCTGCGGGAGAAAAAAGGCTGGGCACAGGAGGATTTAGCCAGAGAAATAGATGTCAGCCTCTCCACAGTTCAGCGTTGGGAAGGCAAGGGAGCTAAACCAATTCGTCACGCCCGCAGAGAGCTTAAGAGACTTTTCCAAGAAACAGGGATCGATGAAGATGATTAGAGGATGACCTATCAGAGTTCCAAGTTAGTAGATAGTGAGGCGAAGGGTAAAAGATGGAATTAGATTTTGCTATTAGCGATTTAGTAGAAGTGAAAGCTACTCGCATTCGCCTTGGGCATAGAGGCAGGGTAGTGAATCGATTTGCTCGCAACCGACCGCTATATGCGGTTCAATTTCCCGATAAGTGTATCAGCTATTTTGAGAGGCGGGAACTTGAGAAGGTCCCGTAAGAAG
>JAUVZV010000023.1 GCA_030602375.1 Chloroflexota bacterium
TTTAGCAGAAAGGAAATTTTGACAAACAAGGAGGCTATCAAAATGGGTTATCTTTCTCCTCAAAGATGCCAGCCTGGAGCAGTGAAGGATTTATAAGGTACATTATGGATTTGTTTGAATATCAATCTGAAGAGCAGTTAAAGCATGAGGCACCCCTAGCCACCCGGATGAGACCGCAAAGGCTTGAGGGCTTCGTTGGGCAGGAGCACCTTGTCGGCGAAGGGTGTACTTTAAGAAAGGCTATTGAAAGTGGTCAGCCCCCCTCGCTCATCTTCTGGGGACCACCTGGCAGTGGCAAGACTACCCTGGCTTACGTTATGGCTAACAGCACCAACTCACACTTTAGTCCGATAAGTGCCGTCAATGCCGGTGTCTCTGACCTGAGACGGATAATTAAGGAGGCTAGGGAACGCCGTAAGCTTTACCGGCAAAAGACAATCCTCTTTATCGACGAGATTCACCGCTTCAATAAAGCTCAACAGGATGCCATTCTGCCCTTTGTTGAAAACGGCACTATTACCCTTATCGGGGCTACTACCGAAAATCCTTCATTTGAGGTTATTTCCCCGCTTCTTTCCCGCTGCCGAATCCTGACCCTGAAGCCTCTCGGTGATGATGAGATTCGTGTCATCATCCTCAGGGCATTAAGTGATAAACTAGAGGGCCTAGGGGGACTCAATGTGGAGCTTGACGATGATGCCATACCTCACCTGATTATGATGTCAAATAATGATGCCCGGATTGCCCTTAACGCCCTTGAGACTGCTGCCCTAACCACACCCCCTGATGCTGATGGAAAGCGTCGCATCTCACTCTCCGTCATTGAAGATGTCCTCCAGCAGCGGGCACTCCTCTACGATAAAGGTGGCGAGCAGCACTATAACCTCACTTCAGCCCTGATTAAGTCAATGCGCGGCTCTGACCCTGACGCCGCTCTCTACTGGCTGGCGAGAATGCTTGAGGCAGGAGAAGACCCCCTCTTTATTACCCGCCGCTTAGTTATCCTTGCCAGTGAGGATATAGGCATGGCTGACCCTCAGGCACTGGTAATAGCCACTGCAACTCAACAGGCGGTTCACTTTGTCGGTATGCCCGAGGCTAATTTAGCCTTAGCTGAAGCGACAGTCTACCTAGCTACAGCTCCTAAAAGCAACTCTATTTATCGGGCATACTGCCTAGCTCAGGAGGAGGTTAAGCAGGGTAATCTTGGGCCGGTACCGCTACATTTACGCAACCCGGTTACACCGCTGATGAAAGAAATGGGCTATGGCAAAGGGTATAAATATGCCCACCACTACCCGGGGCACTTTGTTGAGCAACAAAACCTGCCGGCTTCCCTCCAGGGTAAACAATTTTACACCCCAAGTGACCAGGGGTATGAGAAAGAAATGAGAATGCGGCTCAAAAACCGGTGGCAAGGAAGGAAAAACTCAGGCAAGGCAAAAAGGGAAGAAAAAACTAGAGGGGGTAAGAGAGGGCAAAACCCTCCTAAGACATCTTGACACCTTACCTTACTGGCATTTATACTGTAGAATGTATTCAGCAAGAAAGGAGGCTCAAATGCCTATCTTTGTTGGTCTGGGGACGGTAACGGATGAAGGGATAAGAAACCTAGAAGCAATGAAGGTTCGCCACCAGCAAGCCGTAGAACGAGCCGAGAAGCAAGGTGTTAAGGTTATTGGGAGCTATGCTCTCCTCGGTCAATATGATTACCTGGTTATTCTTGAAGCTCCTGATGCCAAGACTGCTGCCTATGTCCTAACTAGGGAAGCCCATGGCGGCAATGTTCGCTACCAGACGTTAACCGCCTTCCCGATGGATGAATTCACCGAGTTTATTCAGGATTAAGCTCGAAAGCTGATGGCAAATCCTTCCTTTTAAATTAAGTGCCAGATACAGGCGATAAGGTTTTACAAAGCCTGAATACAAGAAATATTATGACGCGGGGTGGAGCAGTGGTAGCTCGTCGGGCTCATAACCCGAAGGTCGTTGGTTCGAATCCAACCCCCGCTACCAATTGAAAGTACGCCGAACTGCCCGCTGAGGTGATAAAATAAAAGCGGGGTTCGGTTTTTTTATTATCTCTGATACAATATACCGTGAAATTTTAATTACTTTCCACCCTCAGAGAAGGAGGTCTTGCCATGCAGCGAAAGGTTTATCTGGTAGGAATGGACGGAATGATGTATCCCATGTATCAGAAATTTGCCCAAGAAGGGGTACTCCCCAACCTAAAATGCCTAGCGGAAAACGGTATGGTCACTGAGGTCTATACCAGCCTTCCCGCCTATACTCCTACCAACTGGGCTACCATTATGACCGGAGCCCACTCCGGAACCCATGGTGTACTCCGCTGGTATGTGGACCTGCCCAAACCTAAATCCACCGAAAAGATCCTTAACTCCTTTGTGGGGAATGCAGTCAAGGCAGAGACCATCTTCGAGGCAGCAGCCCGAGCCGGACTCAAGTCCGTTGCCTTCCACTATCCCGCCACCTCACCCAGACCCACGGAAGACCTTTACGTTATCGACGGCTTTGCCAACCCTGCCTACGGCTCAACCCCCTTCGAGGTGACCCCGGCCTTAGTCTACACCAATACCTCCGGGATCTCCAGAACCTATCGGATAGAGTTTACCCCCGCTCAAGACTGGTCTAATCTACCTTCAAGCTACCTCCCTCATCTGGAATTCCGCCTCCCGGTGATGCTAAAACAAAATGGTGAAGACCGAACGTTCTATGGGTTGATAGTAGATAGTACTGGCTCCGGCTACGATACCATCATCATCTGCACTGAGAAGGACGGGGATACCAAGATAGCTAGCTCCCACGCGGGTTCCTGGAGTGACTGGTGCCACCAGAGTTTTGTGGTTCTGGGGAAATCCAGAGAGGCCACTTTCCGCTTCAAGACGCTAGAACTTGCCCCTGACGGGAGCAAGCTTAGCCTTTACCGCTCGCAGGTAATGATGGTTGATGAGTTCTGCGAGCCCAAGGAGTTGGGGCGTGAGCTGGTGGATAGATTTGGCCCGTATCAGGAGCATGCCTCACCATTTCCCTACATGATAGGAGCGACTGACTTGGAAACCTGCCTTCAGGAGATGGAATACCAGGCTCAATGGGTAGCCCGCGCCGGAAGGTATATGATGGAAGTAAAGAACTGCCACCTTTTCTACTGCCAGATCCATATCTACGACTACATAAATCACACCCATCTCTCTGGTGTTGATCCGGCAAGCCCAGCCTACGACCCGGCTAGGGCTGAGGAGCATTGGCAAGTGTTCCGCCAGTGCTACATTCAGGCTGACCAAATGCTGGGCACTATCCTAGATGGACTTGACGATGACAGCTGCATTATTGTGGTCTCAGACCACGCCGTTGCCCCTGACCGTCGCGCTATTAACATCCGCAAATTCCTCTATGAAAATGGCTTCCTCACTGTAAAGGACCCCTCTAAAGGGCTGGACCGCGATGAAGCACCCGAAGAGAATATAGATTGGCAGAAAACAAAGGTCTTCATGAAGTCAGGACGGGGATATGACATCTTCATCAATGCCGAAGAAGGCTCCCCCGAGTATCTCAAAATTCAGCATGACCTGATTCGCCTGTTGCGCACCTGGGTGGATGAGGACACGGGCTGCTGCCCAGTGGCTATAGCCCTGCGCAAGAAGGATGCTCCTTTGCTGGGTTTCTGGGGGGACCAGTGTGGTGACGTGGTCTTTGTCAATGAAGATGGATACGCCCATGGCTATATGTCGGAGTGGGGTGGGATAAAGGGTGGAGGTTGCATCGGTGAGCCCTTACGGTGTGGGGCTCACCATGGTCCTCAGTTGCCTACGTCCAGAACTCAGGTCGCCTCCAATATGGGCTTTCTCCTGGCCAACGGGCCGGGGATAAAAAAGAGCTACCAACGTCCGGTGCAGGAATTAGGCTACATCCATATGACCTCTATTGTTCCTCTCATCTGCCACTTGCTAGAGATTGACCCTCCTGCCCAGTGCCAAGGGAGCCTGCCTAGTGATATCCTTGAGGCAAAACCCTCTACCATGGAGAGGCGAACTGAATATCCCGAGTGGGAGCCGAGTACTGTCCCACCTCGGGAGAAGGGTCGTGTCTGGGTACAAGTAGACATGTTCGATTTTGTAGACCGCACTAGTGAGGGTGAGAATCCTGACAATACATGACGGGGCGATACGCCGACCCGCTTAAGGGTGACGATAGGCCCAGTAGAACACTAGTGCTCCGCCCCAGGCGTGCCACGACCTTAAATCGAGGGGAGTAACAGAACAAAACCCTACTCGTGCTAGCCAGAGTATTAGAGCTTATCTAGCAGAGAGGACTAAAGCTGTGACGCCTATGAAGGTCAGTAGTGACCAGAAAGCTCTCAAGTCCTTCTTCGGCTTTCTCAAGGAGTAAAGCCCTTGGTTCGATAACGCGTAAAAGGGCACAAGGCTAATTAAAGTCAAGATGGTGGTCAGGAAACTACCTAAAGAGGAAGAAGTCAAAACCCTCAGTGTCAGTTTGGAATAGCTGCCAAAACTCTTCATAGACTTCATACTCCACGCGCAAGATACCCTAAAACAGTGGTAAGTAAATTGTAGCTCAGTCAAACCGGCTGTAAATAGACAAATAGTAATATGTGGGCGTGAGAAAATAGTAATAAAACTATGAGCTAGAGGTTGTTTGTTCAAATCCAACCCCCGCTACCAAGGAATTTAAGTGGAAGCAGTGCTGGTTCCACTTTTCGTTATGAGCCTACCACTCCGGGGGCTTGACAAAGATGGTTTAGCTGCTTAAATTGTCAGTTGTTAGGTTGTGCCAATGTTGCTGATGATACCCAATTAAGGAGGCGTAAATCTGATGAAAATCACAAGGGTTGAAGCCATTGAACTTCGCTTACCAGAAGAGGAGGTTTCGGCTAACCGCTCGTCGGCGTGTCAGGATGCTATCATCGTCAAAATTCACACCGATGAGGGTATTGTTGGTGTTGGCGATGCATTATCTTCACCTCACGCCGTAAAGGCACTTATTGAGGCACCAGTAAGCGGTGCCGGACAGATTGGGTTAGGTAAATTACTAATTGGAATGAATCCCTTAGACATAAGGACTAATAATGATGTACTAATGACAAAAAATATTCGCTTGGGACGGCGTGGAATGGTCTGCCAAGCAATTGCTGCCATTGACATTGCTCTGTGGGATATTGCCGGTAAGTACTACCAACAGCCGATTTACCAGCTACTGGGTGGTGCTTTCCACAAAAAATTTCGGGCTTATGCCAGCATTTTGTTTGGCCCAGATGGCAAGAGCACTTACGAAATCGCCAGGTGCTGGGTGGACAAGGGTTTCACTGCAGTGAAATTTGGCTGGGCACCAATGGGACAAAGTGAAAAACTAGACTTGGAATTGGTAGAGGGAGCCCGGCGCGGAGTTGGAGACGAGAACGACCTCCTGATTGACGCTGGCTGTTGTTGGGATACCAATACTGCCATAAGACGGGCGCAACAATTCAAGGATTATAATGTACTCTTCTTAGAGGAGCCACTTGACCGTGAAAATCTCCAGGGATATCGCAAACTGACCAGTGTTTCCCCTATTCCTATCGCAGCTGGTGAAGGGGAATCGGGTAGATTTGCCTGGAGACATTTCATCGAGCAGAGCGGGATAAATATCGCCCAAATAGATGTCGAAAATAACGGCTTCACCGAAGCTACAAGAATTGCTGACATGGCTGAAGATTATGGCATCAGGGTGATTAACCACTTCTACACCAATGGAATTGGGCTTGCAGCCTGCTTACACTTCCTGGCCTCTCGTAAGAGTGCTTTTATCTTTGAATATTGCGTAGAAGAGACCCCGATTAGATTAGAGTTAACCAAACAAAGAATGCCGGTTGTAGACGGCTATGTTGAGCTAGTAGAAGGGCCAGGCCTCGGCATAGAACTAAACGAGGAGACTATCAAGCGTTACCAAGTATATTAGGCAAACCAAAACCAGTAGAACTATACCTGCCACTACCCCCAAAAGACGAGGCAACGGTAAATGCCACGGTAGATTGAAAAGGAGAGTTATACCTATGGAAATTAGCAGGAAGAGTGAAAGGAACACAAATAGCATTAACCAGAGCGGGGGGTGTTTTCTTTCCCTACCCGTTACCACAAGTCATCACCTTTCCAGAGCAGGTAATGGTAATTTGATATTATACCCCTATAGCCGAATCCGGGGTTTGACTAATCCACAGGTTAATCTGAATTCTGTCATCTGCCCCGGTGACTGTCAAGGCTTCTAGCAAGATAGGGATGCTGGTTATTCACCAAATGGAACGCTTCCTCGGCTTTATTCCCTGTGATAGAATAAGCGGCAGGCAATATATTGATGAGAGTACCTGAATGACTTTAGACCAGCAAATAACTGGATATGCTGAGTCCTTGTTTGATGTCGTTGGTATCAGTCGGCTGTCCAGCGGTGAAAGCCTGCTGATTCTGGGGCTTGAGTCAACGCCGGAGCGTAATCTTGATGAATTTGGGCACCCTGATGGTCACTTCCAGATGTATGGCTTTGAAAAGCACGTCGCACCCAGGCTTAAGGTACTGCTTGATTTCATCCGTAGCCAGGGTTTTTCTGTTGAGCCAGTCGGACGATACGGTTACCCTCTTAAGGGAGAGGTCAACTTGAAAAAGGAAGCTATCCACACCGGGCTGGGCAGAAGAGGTAAGAATACAATAATACTTAACCCCAGATATGGCCCCTGGCTCCGCTTTATGGCGGTGAAGACAGATGCCCCACTTGAGCCGAAAGCGGATTTAGCTCAGGCTGAGGAAGAGAACCCGGTTTGCCATGGGTGTTCGATATGCATTGACGCCTGCCCCGCTGGCGCCCTTGAACCCTACCGCATGCCCGATATCTCAATTTGTCTATCCAACATCACCAAAATGACCGAAGAGGGTCGCTCCATTCTCTGTGATTTATGCCTCGAGCTTTGCCCGGCGTTTAAAGAGAAATCTTAAACAGCCATTCCAAAAAGATTAAAAAGATGGGACTCTTTTTGTTATTCTAACTTGACTCCTCTCCAAGCAATACATTATATTCGTGTAGTTCTGCAATTTTTTAATATAAGGGGGTTGGTTATGACTAAAGAGATTAGCAGTATAATTGGCGCACGCAAGTTACCCTTTTCCGAGGCAGTGAGGGTTGGAGACTGGATTTTTGTCTCCGGTCAGATTGGTTCCAGAGACCACAAGACTTATGATGATGTTATCACCGGGACGGAGCCTCAGCTGAGGCAGTGCTTTGAGAATATAAAGACAGTCCTGGCATCGCTTGATTCATCCCTTGAGGACGTAGTAAAGATGACTGTCTTTTTAACCAAGGCTGAGTATTTCGCCAAGCTGAAGGAAGTAATGCCACAATACTTCCCTCAAGATAAACCTGCCCTATCAACCATCGTGGCTGACCTGGTAAATCCCAACCTGCTTCTTGAAATTGAGTGCACTGCCTATAGCCCGAAGTCTTAGGGCCTAGGCTTTGGCAAGATGATTTAAGGAGGTAGGATTGAAACTACTAGCTATAATCGGCAGCCCCAGGCTGAAAGGGAACACCAATTACCTAGTAGACCAGGCCCTCGAGGAAGCAGCAAAACTAGGGGCCCAAACTGAAAAGCTCATCTTAAGCCAATACGAGGTGAACCCTTGCCTCGGGCACGAGGACTGTGCCTCTTTTAACTCTTGCCAACAGAAGGACGACGCAGGCTGGATTCTGGACAGGTTCTCTAAGGCGGACGGGGTTATCTTGGCAACACCAGTTTACTATTACAATCTATCAGCCCAGATGAAAGCCTTCATTGACCGAAACTACTTCCTCTATAAACACGGCCGAAAATCCCAGGCAAGAGCGGTGGGCATTATCATAGTAGCCGAGGTGGAAGGGATTGAGGACACCCTGCACACCTTAAAGCAATTCATCGATGAATCCTTCAATGTCAGAGAGGACAGGCTATTTATTGCCTGTGGCTATGCCAATAAGCCCGGGGATGCCAAGAATAACCTTCCCCTAGTGGAAGAGGCCCGAAAGCTGGGCAGGCAAATGGTAGAAAGCTTGAAAAAGGGGAGCTAAATGCTTGCTCTGATTGCTAACAACTTTTATCAATGCTATACTTCTGGCATAAGCTAAAGTCTAGAGAGGGGGATTTTAGTGAAAAGGGCTGATGGTCGTGCCTACAACGAACTAAGGCCAGTTAAGATAATACCCGGTTTCCAGAGCTTTGCTGAAGGCTCGGCACTGATAGAACTGGGAAGGACCAGGGTGCTGTGCTCAGTCAGCATTGATGATAGGGTGCCAAACTTTCTCAAAGGCAGTGGTTCGGGCTGGATTACTGCCGAATACGCCATGCTGCCCCGCTCCACCGTCACCCGTACCCCCCGTGATTCAGCAATGGGAAGGATTTCTGGTAGAAACCAGGAAATCCAGCGTCTCATCGGACGCTCACTTAGGGCGGTAACAGACCTTGCGGCGCTGGGGGAAAGGAGTTTGATTATAGATTGCGATGTGATTCAGGCCGACGGGGGCACCAGGACAGCAGCCATTAGCGGCGCCTATGTAGCCCTTTATCGGGCGATGCAATCTATGGCTGATATGGGCATGCTGGCATCGATACCCTTAAAGAGCGCTGTTGCTGCCACCAGTGTCGGTATTGTCCACAGTTATCAGATGCTCGACATGTGCTATGATGAAGACAGCAGTGCCGAGGTTGATTTTAATGTAGTGATGACCAGCGAAGGCAAATTCGTTGAAGTGCAGGGTACTGCCGAAAATAAACCTTTCCCCAAGGAGACTATTGATGCCCTGCTCTCCCTAGCCGAAAAAGGCATCAGGGAACTCTTTCAAGCCCAACAGGCTGCCCTTAAAGCGCCCTAAGTACCTCAGACAGAACGGATTTGTCCGCTGCCAAAGATAATCCACTTGTAGCTAGTCAACTCCCTAAGCCCTACCGGACCACGGGCGTGTATTTTCTGGGTGCTGATGCCCACCTCAGCCCCCAAGCCAAACTGAGCACCATCGGTAAACCAGGTGCTGGCATTAACATATACCGCGGCAGCATCCACTTCATTAAGGAAGCGCATTGCCGCCCCATACTCTTCGGTTAAAATTGCCTCAGAGTGCCCTGAGCCATACTGCTCAATATGTGCCAGTGCTTCATCAAGAGAGTCCACCACCTTGACCGCAGCCATAAGCGCCAGAAACTCCTTGCCCCAGTCCTCAGCCACTGCCGGAACCAGCTTCAGGGAGGGGTCAGCTTTGAGGATAGCTAAAGCTCTCTTATCGCAGTGCATCTCCACCCCGGCCTTGGCCCACTCAGCCGCTACCCTGGGCAGAGCTTTCTCTGCAATATCAACATGGACCAGAAGAGTATCCAGGGCATTACACACTGAAGGGCGCTCTACCTTGGCATTGTAGGCAATGGCTGCTGCCTTGGCTATATCGGCGCTCTTATCCACATAGGTATGGCAAACACCAATGCCACCGGCAACCACCGGCATGGTGGCGTTTTCGGAGACAAATTTAATCAGCTCCGCCCCACCCCGGGGAACAAGCAGATTGATGACATCACCCATCTTGAGCATATGATTAACCAGAGCCCGGTCGGCAGACTCAACAAACTGCACCACCCCCTCAGGCATCCCGGCTCTACTCGAGGCTTCCTGAACTATCTTGACCAGAGCGGTATTGGAGTGGATGGCTTCCTTACCTCCCCTGAGGATAACGGCGTTACCCGCCTTAAGGCAAAGAACAGAAATATCAATGGTAACATTGGGCCGGCTCTCATAAATAGCACCGATTACCCCCAGCGGCACCCTCTTCCTGCCCACAATTAACCCATTGGGCATGGTGCGCATGTCAAATACCTCCCCCACCACATCGGGGAGATCTGCTACCGAGAGCACCCCCTGAACTGTTGACTTTAAGCGAGCCGGGGTAAGCCTCAGGCGGTCAATTATCGCCTCACTTAAGCCCGATACCTTGGCTTCCTTACAGTCAATTTCATTGGCGGCTAATATCTCATCCTGTTTAGCCAGTAAATCATCAGCGATATTATGTAAAGCTTTGTTTTTGATTTCAGTTGGAAGATAAGCCATCCGTCGCGAGGCTGCCTTAGCCGCCCTGCCCTTTGCCTCAAGCTCTTCAATTGCCGATTTTATATCCACTGCCGACATCATTAACCTCCTCTGCCGACAACTCCAGTCTACTTATATCTTACCATAGTCCCCACGATATTGTTTCCTTACCTACTATCTACTAATACTGACCAGATTATCGCGGTGCACCACTTCAGAGCCATAATCATAGCCAAGAAGAGCGGCAATTTTCTTAGAGTGCACCCCTTTGATAATCTCAATATCCGCCGAACTGTAATTGGCAATGCCGCAGCCCAGATGAAAACCCTTAATATCGTAGATATTGACAATGTCGCCCCGCTCAAATTTACCTTCAACGCCCCTAATTCCAGCCGCCAAAAGGCTTCGGTTATACTTTTCCAAGGCTTGAGCTGCCCCCGCATCCACTACCAGTTTTCCTCTGGTAGAAAGTCCGCTGAGCATCCAGCGTTTTCGACTCTCCAGTTTGCTAGAAATGGGTGAAAAACGAGTACCCAAAGCCTCACCCGAGACCAACTTCAGCATAATGTCCTTTTTCCTGCCATCAGCTATAACTACAGTTATACCGCAGGCAGTAGCCAGTTTGGCTGCCTCTATCTTAGTAATCATGCCGCCAACCCCGGTGCCAGTGGTGGTGCCAGCAGTTAGGCGCTCGATTTCCGGACTTATCCTCTCTACCTGAGTTATAAGCCTGGCATCAGGACTGCGGTGTGGGTCAGCAGTATATAGCCCATCAATATCAGTGAGTAGCAGGAGCAGGTCAGCATCAACCAGATTGGCTACCATCGCCGATAGGTTATCATTATCACCAAACTTTGCCTCTTGAATCTCATCTACGGCGACGACATCATTTTCATTGACGATGCACATCACCTTTAGCTTAATCAGTGCCAGGAGGGTGTTACGAGCATTTAGATAACCAGCACGGTCAGAGAGGTCAGACTTGGTAAGTAAAGCTTGAGCCACGGTGATATTATGCTGGCTAAAGAGCTGCTCGTAGAGATACATCAAGCGATTTTGCCCCACCGCAGCCAAAACCTGCTTATACGGGATACCACCCAGTTTCCTTGGGAGCCCTAACTTATACTTGCCCAAAGCTATCGCCCCCGAGGAAACAATGACCAGCTCAAGCCCCTGGTGATGAAGCTTTGCCACTTGAGAGACCAGGCTGGATATTATCTGCTCATTAAGCTGGTCACTGCCACCAGTAAGCAGCCCGGTGCCAAATTTAGCCACTATTCGCCGATAGGGCAAAACCGAAGAGCTGGAGCTAAATTTTCTACTAGTAACTTCCCCCATTTAAAACAAACCCAGCTTAATTTCATTTCATTATAGCAAATCAGGTTAAGTTGAACAAAGAAGCCCCAAATTACCGCCAGACTTTTGCCAGGACACCCTCTTGTGCTAAAATGCCAAAGAGGGCTAGTCAGTTTCGGCTAGCCCTAGTGGTGTTTGGGGAAGAAAGATGTCGCTCGGGTTAGATAAACTACTGCCTCTTATTGAGGAGATGCCAGCTTATCAAGCGATTTTAGAGGGGCTGCCTAGGCAGAATAGTAATCCCCTGGTAGCAGTACTTGAGGCTGCCAAGCCCTATTTTATTGCCGCCCTACATCGAAGCTTGAAGTTACCGATGCTTGTAGTTACCGCTCAGCCGAAAAACTCGACTAAGCTTGGGGAACAGCTCTCAACCTGGTGCCAGCCTCAAGAGATAAAACTCTTCCCTGAGCTTGATGCCCTGCCCTACGAATCCATTGTCTCCGACACCTCCACTGAACTGGAAAGGCTCCAGGCGCTCTCTGCCTTAACCCGCCAAGTTAAAGACGAGGTTGAGCCAATTCCAGATGCCCCTCTAGTAGTCACCTGTGCCTCAGCACTGGTGCAAAAAATTACCTCCCACCATGATTTCACCTCTATCTTCCACAACATAAAGTTAGGCATGGATATTGAGCCTGAAAAGCTACTCAAGCAGTGGCAACGGCTAGGCTACAGATTGGAAAACATAATAGAAGTACCGGGCACCATCAGCCGTCGCGGTGGCATCATTGACATTTATCCCCCCACAAATAAGTTGCCGGCCCGGCTTGAGTTCTTTGGTAATACAGTGGATAGTATCCGGCTTTTTGACCCACAAAGTCAGCGCTCGCTAAAGGTGGTATCATCGGTAACCATCGGCCCGGCGACAGAGTTTCACGCCCCGCTATTTAATAAGGAGAGCATCCTAAATTACCTGCCCTCAAATGCCCTGCTGGTGCTTGATGAACCCCAAGGTATTAAGGGAGCCATAGAAGACCTAGACGCTGAAGGCACCAAGTTACGGGCAGAGAAGCTTAAGCGGGGGGAGTTACCCTCAGATTTCCCCAGACCATATTTCACCTGGGAAGAGCTAGAACCAAAACTTGCCAGAAATCGACGCCTGACCCTGACAACTTGGGGCACTGCCGGTGATGGTGAGCCACAGCGGCTAAATTTCACCCCAGCCCCCAACTATGCCGGGCAGTTAATGCCTTTTATCAAGAAGGTTAAGCAGCTCCCCAGCCAGAAAAACAGGGTGATTTTAGCAAGCCACCAGGCAAACCGTCTCTCGGAGCTGCTTGAGGAAGAAGACGTTATTGCCTCACCCTTAAATGAAATCAGTAACACCCCTGAACTTGGCTCACTAACCTTGCTTCAGGGCTCACTAGCTGAGGGCTGGGTGATGAATAAAAATACTCACCTTTTTACTGACAGTGAAATCTTCGGTTTTAGGAAAGAGCAGCGGTTTTTAAAGAAACGCCCCTTTAGGCGCCATAAACTCTTTATTGAACTAACCCCGGGTGACTATGTGGTGCATATTGAGCATGGTATTGCCAAATTTGCCGGCGTTACCACCATGAGTACCAATGGAATTGAGAAGGAATACCTTGTCCTCAAGTACGCCGCCGGTGACAAGCTCTATGTCCCCACCGACCAGATAGACCGTGTCAGCCGTTATATCGGCTCAAGCGAGCAGCCACCGGTATTGAGCCGCCTCGGCACCCAGGAGTGGAGAAAAACCAAGCAGAAAACCAAGGAGGCAGCAGAAAGTATTGCTGAGGAGTTACTGAATCTTTACGCCGCCAGGGAGGTTACGCCGGGCTTTGCTTTTTCCTCAGATACAGTGTGGCAGCAGGAGCTCGAGGCTTCCTTCCCCTATGTTGAGACCCCTGACCAGATAGAGGTTCAAAGACAGGTAAAAGATGATATGGAAAAAGCAAGACCCATGGATAGACTGGTCTGCGGGGATGTAGGCTATGGCAAGACCGAGGTTGCCATCAGAGTTGCGTTTAAAGTAGTTATGGACAATAAACAAGTTGCGGTTCTGGTACCGACTACGGTGCTAGCCCAGCAGCACTTGTCCACCTTCAGCCAGAGACTGGGGGCTTTCCCGGTAAGAATTGAGGCATTGAGTCGGTTTAGAAACCTGAAAGAACAGCAGGATATCCTTAGTGGGCTTAAAAGTGGCAAAGTAGATATCTGCATTGGTACCCATCGCCTGTTGCAGAAGGATGTGGGATTTAAAGACCTGGGGCTTTTAATCATTGACGAAGAGCAACGCTTCGGTGTTGCCCATAAGGAACACCTAAAGCAGATGAGGCAGGAGGTAGACGTTCTTACCTTAAGCGCCACCCCCATTCCCCGCACCCTGCAGATGTCCCTTACTTCAATCAGGGATATGAGCACCATGGAGACCCCGCCTGAAGACCGCCTACCGATTAAAACCTATGTTGCCGAATATAGCGACCGTCTGGTCAGGGAAGCTGTGCTCCGGGAACTGGAACGCAACGGTCAGGTCTTCTTTGTCCATAATCGGGTGCAGAGTATCGCCTTTGTTGCCGGTAGACTTGCCTCAGTTGTGCCTGAGGCTAAGATAACCATCGCTCACGGTCAGATGCCTGAGGAGGAACTGGAAAAGGTGATGGCTGATTTCGCTGAAGGTAAAACCGATATTCTGGTATGTACCACCATTATCGAATCTGGACTTGATATGCCCAATGTTAATACCTTGATTGTTAATAAGGCGGATAAATTCGGCCTAACCCAGCTTTACCAGCTTCGTGGTCGGGTTGGTCGCGGTGCCAATCTCGCCTACGCCTATTTTCTCTATGACAAGGGGAGGTATCTGACCCCGACTGCTGAAAAAAGGCTGAAGACTATATTTGAAGCCACCGAGCTAGGTGCCGGCTTTTCCATCGCCATGAAAGACCTGGAGATTAGAGGTGCCGGAACCCTACTTGGGACAAAACAGAGCGGGCATATAAGTGCCGTTGGTTTCAGCCTCTACTGCCAGCTTTTGGCTGAGGTAGTGGAGGAGCTAAAAGCCAAAAGAGCCGGTAGAGAAGCCAAGCCACCCAAACTTCCCGAGCCAACAGTAGACCTTCCTCTTAATACTTTTATACCTAAAGAGTATGTACCTGACCTTGAAACCCGCCTTTCTCTCTACCAGAGCCTGGTTAAACTAGGCGAACTTGAACAAGTAGAAGCTCAAGCCTCAGAGTTTAACGACCGCTTCGGCACCCTACCAGTGGAGGTGGAAAACCTGCTTTATGCAGTAAAGATTAAGATTCTGGCAGCTAAGGCTGGCATTGAGTCCATCGCCACCGAAGAAGGGCAGATTATATTGAGCCTGCTTGAGGGCTTGAAGTTTTCTAAGAAGCAGCGCGAGCTAACCTTCAGGGAAGGAGTCAGAGTAGGCTCAAGCCAGATAAGACTAAATCTTAAGCAGCTTGGG
>JAUVZV010000010.1 GCA_030602375.1 Chloroflexota bacterium
CGGCTATTGCCTTGGCGGGACCAAAAGATTCACCGACACCCTCGATGCCTCCATCAGTTGAGACAATGACTATTGTAGTCTGTCTTGAGCTTATCCATCCCTGCGAGAAGCCAAAGGTCATGTCTCTAAGTGGCTGTACTAGGGGATAAGCCTTAATACCTGTTATCTTCATCTAATGCCTCCTTTGATTTCAAGTGGAAGTCTTGCTTGGTTGAATTACGTATTTTCAAGTCCGGCCAAACGTTACATTAAAACCACAACTGCCGAATAGTCTTTATCACCTATGCTTTAATTAGCAGAATTGGCTCCCAGATCCACCCATTTTGTCTAGCCCGATGAAACCGATTGTTTCCATTAGTCGTTTTCCTCCATCTTCTTAATTATAATATATAATAGCAGATGGTATCGTCCTCCCACACTGACTCCCTCTATTAATGGACTCCCCAGAAACAAGATATCTGGCCGTAGCTGTTGCTTTGCAATACACAGCTTCAAAACACTAGACAAACTAGTTTAAAACAAAATATACTGGAAAGGATAATTTTTATAAAGGGATATTAAGCAAGGTAAAAGCATGGTACAAGCGAAGCAGACAGTTAAAAAAATTATGCTTGCTTCAGACAGTCCAGGACACGTAGAGCTACTACTTGGTAATGAAGCCATAGCCCGTGGTGCGATAGAGGCAGGTATACAGGTAGCCACAGCTTATCCGGGGACTCCTTCTACAGAGATACTGGAAGGCTTGAGCAGGGTGGCCAAAGAGGCTGAAATCTATACTCAATGGTCTACCAATGAGAAAGTGGCTACTGAAGTAGCTATGTCCGCCTCAATGAGTGGACTTAGAGCCATTACCAGCATGAAGGCAGAGGGACTTAATGTGGCCCTGGATTTTGTGGTCGTTATCAACATGACTGAAACAGGTAAAGGAGGACTAGTAATAGTAGTTTGTGATGACCCAGAAGCCTGGTCCAGCGGTAATGAGCAGGACTCCCGATGGGAAGCCAGGTCTCATGAGATCCCACTACTTGAACCATCCAGTATAACCGAGGCTAAAGAAATGACCAAATGGGCCTTTGAACTTTCGGAGGAGCTGCGTATTACTGTACTCGTCCGTAGTGTTACCAGAATATCACACTCCAGTGCCCCGGTTACCTTCGGTGAGATTAAGCACCTTAACCGGCAGGCCTATTTCGATCCCAAGCAGTACTTTTCACCGATTCCAGTAACCAAAAATCATATTAGACGTAAACAAAAAATGGATAAGGTAAGAGGCATGTTTGAGACCTCTCCTTTCAACTGGTATAGTGGTCCCGACTCACCAGAACTTACTATCGTCTGCAGTGGAACTGGCTGGTTATATTCCTTGGATGCCATCGAAAAGCTAGAAATAGAGAACTCTATTGGGATACTTAAACTGGGCACTACCTGGCCGCTACCTACGGAGTTTATTCGGAGTTATCTTGAGCCCGATTCTAACATCTTGGTAGTTGAAGAGGTTGATTCTTTCCTTGAAACCCATCTTAAGGAATATTTATATACTGACTGGTCCAATGGTGCGCTACCAAAGATTTATGGGAAAGGCACAGGCCACATAAGTTCAGTGGGAGAACTAAATCCGAACATTGTTATCGGCGGCATTACCAAATTAATGGGGCTTGATTACCGCCCCCGGGAGGCTGAATACGAAGAAAAGGCAGCCAAATATACTAAGAATACGGTACAGTACCGGGAACTAGCTTTCTGTCCTGGGTGCCCTCACCGAGCTAGTTTTTGGACGGTGAAGAATGTACTTAGGCTTGATGATACTGATAGCTTTGTCAATGGTGATATCGGCTGCTACGTTCTAGATAGACTGTCAAGTGGTACCATGATGATGCGCACCCACTATGTGATGGGTAGCGGCAGTGGCCTGGCGTCAGGATTCGGAAAGCTGAACCGTTTTGGATTTGACCAGCCAGTGGTGGCTGTTTGTGGGGATTCAACCTTCTTTCATGCGGCTATGCCCGCTATCGTAAATGCCATTCACCACAGTTCAAACGCGACCTTTATCGTGTTAGATAATGGCGCTACCGCCATGACCGGATTTCAACCCCACCCCGGTACATCAACCGGTGCCATGGGAGAAACTGTTTCCCCGATTGATATGGAAAAGGTCTGTCGTTCTTTTGGTTGCCCTGTTGAGGTTGCTGACCCTTTTAATGGTGAGGAAACTGAACAGAAATTATCTAAGCTCATTGAGCAAGAAGGCACCAAGGTTATGATAATGCGGCGTAAGTGCGGGCTTCTAGCTTTCCGGCAAGATGGCCCACAGTATCGGGTTTGGGTTGAAGAGGAGGAGTGTCTCGGTGAAGAGTGTGGCTGCAACCGATACTGCAATCGCATCTTCAAATGCCCGGCACTTGTCTGGAATGAAATGGCAGCAAAAGCCTACATTGATGAAGCAATATGTACTGGCTGTGGCTTTTGTGTGGATATCTGCCCCCGTGGAGCTATCAACAGGTCATCTTTGGTTACTTAATAAACACCTTTGCTCTCGCTCAAGATTCCTGATGGCGTCCTCAATTTGACAAGATTGTTTGCCGTCTATAGAATGCTGGGCATCAGGCATATAAACTGGAGGTATGACTTGAAAGTCCTGGGAATTATGGGAAGCCCGAGGATAAAGGGCAATACCGACCTGCTTCTGGATGAGGCTTTAAAAGGGGCAAAAAGTCAGGGTGCCCATGTGGAGAAGGTCATCGTAGATAAGCTAAATATATCCCCTTGCCGGGAGTACTATGGCTGTCTTAAGGATGGTAATTGCGTCATCAGGGATGATATGGACAGTATATACCCCAAGCTCCTTGAGGCTGATAGACTAATAATTGCCTCACCGATTTTCTTCTACGGGCTTACCAGTCAGCTTAAGGCGTTAATTGACCGCTCTCAGCCACTATGGGTCAGGAAATATATCCTTAAAAACCTTCCTGAGTCGGCAAGGAAGGGTGTCCTTATTTGCGTGGGGGCAACCAAGGGTGAGAAGCTATTTTGCGGGGCAATATTAACGGTGAAATATTTCTTTAAGTCTATTGGTGTTGAGTATTCAGATGAGCTTCTGATTAGAGGTGTGGATAAGAAGGACGAGATTAAGGAGCATCCCTCCGCCCTTAAAGAAGCATATGAACTGGGGAGGAGACTGGCTCAGGGAGAAAGCCATTAGCTATTCTTGGTGCTAAAGGCGCCTTGCACTTTCGCCAGATTTTATCTATAATTTTCTTCTGCGATGAGTAAGCTTATTGACAAACTAAAGCAGCTTTCCGGGGCTAAACCCGAGCCGATGGGGTTTAGGAGAGTAAAAGCAGCCCCACCCGAGCCTCGGTTGCTGCTTATTGCCAGTGTGGCTGGGACGGATATTAGTAATCTGGCTGACTATGTAGCCGGGGCTGACGGCGGGCTTATCAGGCTCTCTGGCTCCAGTTCAGGTGCTAAAGCTATTGAGGAAATATCTCAGACGATAGCTGATATTCCGTGGGGGGTCTGGCTTAAGGGTGGCGGCCAGAGGGAGACGGAGGGGGTAGAGAAGACAACTTGTGATTTTGTGGTTTTTCCAGCAGCTAATACATCCCTGGCAATATTTCAAGGTGATGAGGTGGGGAAGATATTAGAGGTAGAGCCATCACTCAGTGAGGGCTTGTTGAGGGCAGTTGATGAGTTGCCGATAGACGCTGTGTTCATCGGGGAAGAAGAGGCAGGAAAAAAATTTCTTACCTGGTATCACCTTATGCTCTTTCAGCGCTTTGCCGCCTTAGCTGGTAAACCTTTATTGGTCTTAGTCCCATCAAATGTAACCGACGGCGAACTGCAGACACTGTGGGAGACAGGGGTGGATGGTATCGTAGTTATGGTGGAACTGGAGAAACCCCCGGGGAGAATAAAGAAATTGCGCCAGGTAATTGATAAGCTGACCTTCCCCCCAAAACGAAAGGTAGTAAAGACAGGGGCTTTATTGCCTTACCTTGGTGGTGAGGAGGAGGTAGTAAGCGAGGAGGAAGAGGAGTAGTTTTATAATCGGCAAGCCAAGTGAGCCTGGGTTATCCGGTAACTAATTCCTTAATCAAGCTGAGTTCGTCTTTCATCAGTCTGGGCAGAAGGAAATTCTGCCTGATAATTTCTTTGCCTTCTCTGCCCAGCTTTTGAGAGACTGCCGGGTTTTGTAGTAGGTAAACTATTTTTTCAGCGCATTCTTCGACACTGTCCACCAGGTAGTTACTTAAGTTACCGGTCATCTGCAGGGGAATTCCGCCGGCATTACCGGCTACTACTGATGTTTCCTTCCATAAAGCTTCAGCTACTACCAAGCCGAAACCTTCTCTAATTGATTTTTGAACAATCACATCGCTAGCCCTCTGGAAGGCGTTGACCTCCATGTTACCGACTCCGGTCAGGTTGGACAAGACAAAAATGTTACCATCTTTGTTTGCCTCAGTATTGATGGCGGCGTGCATATCCCAGGATTCAGGGTCATCCTGAGCGAAGCTACCTACCATGGCTAACTGCAGTCCGGGTATTTTCTCTTTAGCTAGTTGATAAGCCCTGATTGTCCCAAATGGGTCTTTCCAGCGGTCAAAGCGGGAGACTTGGGTAATTAACAGGCGGTGGCGGTCAAATCCCAGGTTTTCAATAAGCTCGCGGCAGACGTATTTTTTAATAAACATGTTTTTCGAGCTGAAGGCATCAATGGCTGGTGCCATAGTGGTGATTTTAGCCACCTGAAGGTCCCGGGGGATAAACTCTTTAGTGGTGAAGACGGCGGCATCATGTTCTTCTACATAGGGACGAAGGAAGCCCCATACCTCCTCATCAGGATTTGAACTATCAACATGGCAGCGCCATATCCATTTGGCTTTACTCTTGGGCAAATAGTGCCGCAAGGCCGCCGGCTGGGGGTCATTGACCACAAAAACATCGTAGTTTGGGTCTAATTGGCTGGCGTTGGCGAGGTTACTGTTCTGGTAAGTGTTCCTCGTTTTTTCCTGGCTTATCTCTTCATAGGCGGCACCCTGAAGGGCATTGTGCAGGCTCTTGGTGATGGTAAAGAACTGGCGGTCACCTCGGATTACCTGCCAGTCAGCTTTAATCCCTACTGCACACAGCAGCGGTATATAGCTGACCAGGAGTTCTGCCACCCCGCCACCAAAGGGAGTAGAGTTAATATGACATAGGCGAAGGCCCTTTAGCTCATCTCCTAGCTTAACTACCTCGTCAATAGGCTCCCTCGGTTGAATCAAGCGGTACTTGTCAATGTCACCGATTCCCAGAGAGATTTTATGTAGCATTTAAATTAACCCCGCATAATTATTCAAGAATGTGAAGCAGCCGGTCCTATTTTGGAAAACTAACTATGATTGAGCGAGTTGCCATGATTTCCCTTCGGTGGTAATGGCTGGAGCGATTATCAGCTCAGCCTGGTGCATTTCTTGAATGGTACGGACACCACAGACGCCCATGGCGGTACGGATAGCCCCGACAAGGTTCTGGCTACCATCGGTAACTGAGGTGGGACCAAAGAGGATTTGTTTTAAGGGGCAGGTGGTGCCAACCCTTATTCTGGTGCCTCTGGGCAGTGCCGGGTGTGGGTGGGACATACCCCAGTGATAACCAAGCCCAGGTGCCTCTTCAGCTTGAGCAAAGATGGAGCCGATCATGACGCCGTCAGCCCCGGCAGCAATGGCTTTGCAGATGTCCCCACCCTTGCGGAAACCACCATCAGTAATTATCGGCACATATCTGCCGGACTGGCGTAGGTATTCATCCCTGGCGGCAGCACAATCCATGGTGGCTGTTATCTGGGGGACACCGACCCCGAGGACTTCTCTGGTAGTGCAGGCAGCCCCGGGCCCGACCCCAACTAAGACCCCAGAGACTCCCGTTTTCATCAGTTCAAGGCAAGTGCTATAGCTTACACAATTGCCAACGATGATAGGCATTGGTATGGTCTGGTGCAGCTCGGAGAAGATTAAGCCGCGGTAGCTTTTGGAGATATGCTTGGCAGTGGTAACTGTAGATTGAACAACAAGAATATCAGCCCTAGCCTCCGCAGCTAGGGGGGCAAAGCGCTTGGTATTAGCTGGTGTTAGGGAAACACTGCATACCGCACCCGCCTTTTTAATCGCTCCTATTCGCTCCCCAATAAGGTTCTCCTTAATCGGCGCTGAGTAGATTTTTTGAAGTAAGGAGGTGACTTCAGCTTGAGGTGCTTGGGCGATTTCAGCCAGCACCTCCCTGGGGTTATCATATCGGGTCTGCACCCCTTCCAGGTTTAAGACCGCTAGCCCTCCCAGCTTGCTTAAAAGGATAGCAAAGTTAACATCACTCACCGCATCCATAGCGGCGGCGATAACGGGGATGGAAAAGGTAAGACCCTCTATCTTGAAATCAATATTGGTCTGGTCAGGGTTTATGGTTACATCGGAGGGGACAATAGCTACCTCGTCAAAGCCGTAGGCGCGCCTTAGCTCCTTAAATTTGGCCATTTTCCTGAGCCCTTTCTTAAAGAGAAACTATATCAAACGGAGTTAGCCAAAGTCAAGAACCTTGGTCTGGGACTAGTGGGCTGCGTGTTTTGGCATTGTAGACGCTGTCTTGGCGATAAGTTATAATAACCTTTATTTGAGGGGTAGAAGTTAATGCCGGCTCTTTATGTGGTGGCAACACCTATCGGTAATCTAGAGGATATTTCCCTCCGTGCGCTGCGAATACTGCGTGAAGTGAAGCTCATCGCCGCTGAGGATACCCGTAAAACAAGGCGTCTTCTTTCCGCTTACACCATCAAGGCAAAAGTTACCAGTTACCATGAGCACAACAAATGGACTAAGCTTGGTTACATCTTAAACTATCTTGCCGAAGGGGATGTGGCACTTGTTGCTGAGGCTGGGATGCCAGGTGTGTCTGACCCCGGTTATGAACTAATTTCAGCCGCTTGGGAGCGTGGTATCCAGGTTATCCCTATCCCCGGCCCTTCCGCAGTCATTACGGCGCTGGTTATCTCTGGACTGCCTACCGACAGGTTTACCTATATTGGCTTTCTGCCACATAAGGCTGGTTCTAGAAGGCGTCTTCTGCAGTCGGTAGGTAGTGAATATGGCACTATTATTGCTTTTGAATCCCCCCATCGTCTGGTGGCATCATTAAACGATATAATGGATATTTTGGGGGATAGGAGAATAGCTATCTGCCGTGAGCTTACCAAGATTCATGAGGAGGTTTTTCGCGGCACAGTAAAGCAAGCGCTAGAGCATTTTGTTGAGCCAAAGGGTGAGTTCACTCTGATTATTGAGGGTAAAAGAGAGAAGGAGAGGCCGCAGTTGACAGCAAATATCCAAAAACGGTTAAATAGTATGCACAAGTCCGGGTTAACTGCCAGGGAAGTAGTTGCCAAGCTGGCTTCAGAAACAGGCTTATCACGGCGGGAGCTTTATCGGTTTTGGCTTAAGTTACCCAAGGTTTAAATTTAAGGAGTTAAGATGCGGCGAGGGTGTATATCTTTAGGACAGGTTAAGTGTGATGGCTGTGAGCGCATTATCCCATACCCTGAGCGTTATCTAGCCATTGATGAAGAGGATGGTGTTGAGGTAGAGCAGGGAAAAACGTCGCGCTACTGTGTTGACTGTGCCCTAAACAAGGGCTACGCTCATTATAAGCGGCAAAAGGGCGAGGAGATACTCACCTTCTTTCGCGAGTAGGGTGAATTCAAGCCCCCTCTTTCCAGAGAAAATTGACTTAGGATTCAAGGATAGATTATGAGTGAGAGGATTTTTGTTGCTGTAGCCTGGCCCTATGCCAATGGCTTATTGCATCTGGGGCAGATTGCTGGTGCTTATCTGCCGCCGGATATTTTCGCCCGCTACCATCGTACCAAAGGCAACGAGGTATTGATGGTCTCGGGTTCAGACATCCACGGTACCCCGATAACGATCAAGGCGGAGCAGGAGGGTAAAAAGCCCAGTGAAGTAGCCGAGCACTATCACCAGGGGTTTTTAAAGTCATGGCAGCAGTTGGGCATTTCCTTTGATTTATTCACCTCCACTGGCACCGCAAACCACGCTGAGGTGGCACAAGATATATTTCTCAACCTCCTTGATAAAGGCTATATTTATAAATCAACCGTCTTGCAGTCTTTTTGTCCTCATTGCCAGCGCTTTTTGCCTGACCGCTATATTGAGGGTACCTGTCCCTATTGTTCGGCTGGTGTGGCCAGGGGTGACCAGTGTGATGCCTGCGGCAAGCCATTAAATCCGGTTGAGCTTATCCACCCCCGATGCTGTTTGTGCAGCAGCGTTCCTGAGTTTAGGGATTCGGAGCACTTCTTTTTGAAATTGAGTGCTTTTAGGGACAGGCTGCTCTCTTGGGTTAAGGAGCAAACCCATTGGCGGCAGAATGTGCTTAACTTTACTACCCGTTATCTGGAAGAAGGGCTTAAGGACCGGGCTATTACCCGTGATATTGGGTGGGGGGTGCCACTTCCCCTTGAAGGCTATGAGAGCAAGCGTATCTATGTCTGGTTTGAGGCAGTTATCGGTTACCTCTCGGCGGCTAAGGAGTGGGCCAAGTCTGGTGGTGATGCTGAAAAATGGCGTCATTTCTGGCAAGAAGAGGCCAAGAGTTATTACTTTATTGGTAAGGATAATATCCCCTTTCATACTATTATCTGGCCGGCGATGCTGATGGGCTATGAAGGTCTTAACCTGCCTTATGATGTGCCAGCTAATGAGTTTCTGACTATTGAGGGCAAGAAACTCTCTACCAGTCACAACTGGGCGGTCTGGCTTCCGGATTACCTTTCACGCTACGACCCTGACCCCTTGCGTTACCTCTTGTCAATCAATATGCCAGAAACATCAGATACTGATTTCTCCTGGCGTGAGTTGGTGCGGCGTAACAATAATGAGCTGGTGGCTACCTACGGGAACCTGGTTCACCGCGTCCTCACCTTTTGCTACCGTAATTTTGATGGCGAAGTACCTACGCCTGGGGAGCTTGATGGCCAGGGTCAGGCACTCATCAGTAAAGCTACGGATACCCTTGACACCATGGATGAACTTTTATACCGTTGCCATTTCCGTGAGGCGATAAGGTCGGCTATGTCCCTAGCTCAGGAGACCAACCGTTATCTCGATGATAAATCCCCGTGGAAGGTAATTAAGGAGGATAAAAAGATTGCCGCTACTTCTTTATATGTGGCAATTTCAGTTATCTCCTGCCTGAGGACGGCGCTTTATCCTTTCCTCCCCTTTAGTTCTCAGAAGCTAAGCGAGTTTCTTGGGTTTGAGGGTAGTGTGGAGGACGATGGCTGGCGACTGCATTTGCCTGAGGCAGGGCAAAGGTTAATGCCCCCCGAGCCGCTATTCTCTAAGCTAGAGGAGGGAATAATAGAAGAGGAGTCTAGTCGGTTGGGGGCGCCAACTAATTAGCTGGGGGGTGATTTTTGCAGCTAAAGACGGTTTATGAATCGGTCAAAGAAGAGCTGCTTGAGGTGGAGAACCGATTAAAGCTGCTTGTTGAGAGTGAGCGAACCTCTTTCCCTGAGCTTCGTCAGATGTTAGCCAACCTGCTACCAGGGGGCAAGGTAATTCGCCCGGCGCTTACTCTGCTTTCGGGCAAACTTTTTAACCACAATTTAAGTCCTCTGCTGCCGATGGCGATAGCTGCTGAGCTTCTGCATATCGCTACCCTAGTTCACGATGATGCGGTTGATAAATCCTCGGTTCGCCGGCATAGGCCAACGATTTATAAGTTATGGGGTGAAGAAAAAGCGGTACTACTGGGTGATTTCCTGTTTGCTAAAGCCGGAGAGTTGGCCGCTACCACCGGGAGTATCCGGGTGGTAACGCTCTTTGCCCAAACCCTGCAGACCATCTCGCGGGGGGAACTGCGGCAGAGTTTTGATGCTTTTAAATTAAAGCAGAGCCGTGAAGATTACCTTTATAGAGTTTCCTGCAAGACCGCTTCCCTATTTTCTCTAGCCACGCAATCGGGGGCTATTTTGAGTCAGGCCTCGGAACCGCAAATAAAAGCGCTTGACGAATATGCTCACAACCTTGGCATTGCCTTTCAGATTGTGGATGATATCTTGGATTTCGTCGGCACTGCAGAGGAGATGGGTAAGCCAGTAGGCTCTGATTTAACCCAGGGTACCCTTACCCTGCCACCAATGCTGCTGCTTGAGCGTTATCCCGAGGATAATCCAGTAAAAAGATTATTTCAGGACAGAAGTAGGAAAGAGGAGATAAAGCAGGCTATAGAATTGGTTAGAAGCTCGTCAATTCTGCAGGAATGCTATGATGTTGCCTCAGATTATTCGCTTAAAGCCTGTCGCAGTCTTGATTTATTGCCGGATAGTAGCAGTCGTCGTGCCCTAGTAGCGCTAGCTGACTTTGTCATCCAACGCAGGCGATAACCACGAGGCTAATATTTTTATTTAGCGGTTATTTGCCCTTAACCCAGATAGTACCGTCAGTATAGGTTTCTTTTTTGTGGGTCGGCATTACCTCTTTGAAACGGTCAATAAGATAGCTGCTGGCGGCAAGGCCTTGCTTACGGTGGGCTGAGGATAGGGCGATGACCAGATTAATATCCCCCACCTTCAGTTTGCCAACTCGGTGCGATATGGCGATACCATTTAGCTGCCATTTATGCTTGGCTTCACTGGCTAACGCTTGTAGTTTATCTCGAGCCGTGCCGTCAGGGTCTTCGTATTCTACTGATAAAACTTGTTTACCCCGAGAGTTATCGCGGATTAAGCCGATATAGGTAACTATGCAACCACTGCTGTCACTCTTAACGCTCTCGATTAGTTGCTGAGGGGAAATGGGCTTTGGGGTAATCTCAATCACGCTAACCTCCGCTGAATAAAAGGGGCTTAAAATAAAGGCCAGGTTAATCTTAAGTTATCTCGTGGTTGCTTTGGCTTTGGGTGAGGCTATAGGTTCGTTAAACACTACCTCCAGTTCTTTCCCCTCCAGGGTCTCTTGGGCAACGAGTTTCTCTGCAACATGAACCAGCCGAGACTTATTTTTGGTGAGGATATTTTTAGCGGTAGTGTAAGCTTCTTGGATAATATGGTCAACCTCTTCATCAATCAAATCGGCTATCTTATCACCGTAGTCCTTTTGCTCAGAGATTTCGCGACCGAGGAAGACCATCTCTTGCTTGTCACCGAAGGTTCGCGGCCCCAGCTTGTCACTCATGCCATAGTCAGTAACCATCTTGTGGGCTATCTTGGTCGCTCGCTCAATATCGCTATGAGCCCCGGTTGTCCTCTCGTTAAAGATTAACTCTTCAGCAGTATAGCCGCCGATTAAAGTGGCTAACACGTCCTTTAATTGAGAGCGTGTCATCAGGTAACGGTCCTCAGTGGGGAGCTGCCTGGTGTGACCGAGTGACGCTCCTCTGGCAACAATGGAGACTTTATGTACCGGGTCAGCATTGGGTAGCATTTTGGCTACCAGAGTATGACCTGCCTCGTGATAGGCGGTCATTTCCTTCTCTTTAGGGCTTATCCGGCGGCTCTTTCTTTCTGGGCCGGCGATTACCCGGTCTATAGATTCAGCAAGTTCTGCCATCCCAATGACTTTCTTATCCCGTCTGGCAGCTAGTATGGCGGCCTCATTGATTAGATTAGATAGGTCAGCACCGCTAAAGCCGGCGGTTTGCCTTGCCACTACCTCTAAACTGACTGAGTCCTCCAGCGGTTTGCCGTTGGAGTGGACCTTAAGGATTGCCATTCGGCCATTCATATCCGGCCAATCAAGGATGACACGTCGGTCAAAGCGTCCGGGGCGCAGTAGTGCCGAATCAAGTATATCAGGTCGGTTGGTAGCGGCCAGAACAATGACACCGGTATTGGGATCAAAGCCATCCATCTCGACCAGAATCTGGTTTAGCGTTTGCTCTCTTTCGTCGTGTCCGCCGCCCAACCCGGCACCACGCTGCCGCCCTACGGCATCAATTTCGTCAATGAAGACAATGCATGGTGCATTACGTTTAGCCTGGTCAAACAGGTCGCGCACCCTTGAGGCACCAACACCAACGAACATCTCAACGAACTCGCTGCCGCTGATGGAAAAGAAAGGTACCTCGGCTTCACCGGCTATGGCTCGAGCCAGGAGTGTCTTTCCCGTTCCTGGCGGACCAACCAGTAGCAAACCTTTGGGGATGCGGGCGCCAAGGCTCTGGAACTTCTCCCGTGACTTGAGGAACTCTACTACTTCATATACCTCTTGCTTGGCTTCTTCCACCCCAGCGACATCACCAAAGGTTACTGTAGGTGTGTTAGCTGGGAAGAGTCGGGCCCGGCTGCGACCGAAGCTAAGGGCTTGGCTATTAGCCCCTCGCGCCTGGCGGAAGAGGAAAAAGATCAATAGCCCAAAGATGAGGAGGGGCAGGAAGTTAATAAAAAGTCCTCCCCAATTAAACCCTGAAGACCCCTTTATATCTACAACTACCCCTTCCAGGTTAAGCCCTTCAATCTCGTAGATGCTGGCATTACTTTCTTTAAAGGTCTTTAGCTCAACACCATCTTTAGTGGTAATAAGCAGCATATCGTCTTCAACTTTAATCTTCTCTATCTGGCTGCTCTGTGACAGGGCTACGGCTTCACTCAAGGGGATTTCCTCAGGTTTTTGAGACGTCGGGAAAATATAGGTAAAAAGAGCTATCACCGCAATGAGTATGGCGGCATAGATTAAAAGATTACGTTTCCAGTTCATTTTTACCCTTCACGCTGATATCTTCTGGTTAATTTACCTTTCATATATATTATAGCAAAAACAGTCTAGAGAGGGAAATCTACCCAGCAGGGCATCTCTTGAGTTATGTTTACACCTCACGATTTAAGACTAGTATAACATCTGAGATTAAGCGTAGCAAAAATAACCCCCTGTGATATAATATCTCCTGGGATTAGGTAATTTATGCGGAGGTTTAGGCTCTGGAAGCGATAGAGGTGGCACACAAGGTAGTTGAGATTGCCAGCGATAAGCAGGCCAAAGGCGTGGTGCTACTGGACACCCGAGAGGTATGTGGCTTTACCGATTACTTTGTCATCTGCAGTGGCGACAGCAGCAAGCAGATTCGAGCCATCTATGATGAAATCGGGCATATCCTAAAGCGGGAGGGTGTTTTACCACACCATCATGAAGGCGCCTTAGATTCGGGATGGCTCCTCCTTGACTATGGTGATGTCATCGTGCACATCTTTGCCGAGCCGGAACGGGAATACTATAAGCTCGATGAGTTATGGAGCCAGGCAAAACCTCTGGTCAGGATTCAGTAACTAAAGATTTCCTCTTCACTAAAGAAAAGCTTAATCTCCTCTCTGGCAGTTTCTACTAAATCGGAGCCATGAACTGAATTTCGTTCAATATCCAAGCCAAAGTCACCCCTGATACTTCCAGTCTCAGCCTTAGCCGGGTCGGTGGCTCCCATTATTTTCCTGATCACCTCGATTGCGTTTTCTCCTTCAAAGACGGCGGCAATTATTGGTGCTGAGGTGATATAACGTACCAGGTCGGAAAAGAAAGGCTTATCCTGATGAATAGCATAGTGTTGTTTGGCTTGGGCTTCATCCAGATGCAGCATCTTGAGCCCGACCAGTTTGACTCCTCCCTTCTCCAGGCGGGCAATAACAGTGCCGGCTAAGCCCCTCTTCATCGCATCGGGCTTAATTAAGACTAATGACCTTTCCATTTTGAGTTTCTTTTTTGGCCTCCTTAGCTTCTTGCCTTTCTCGGCTTTCCCGCACTTTGGCTGCTGCCACTTGGCTTTGATTTAACCACAAACTGTGATGATGTACCCTCGGCAACTGGGGTGCCATCCTTTAAGGTTATGATGGCTTTGGTTTCAACCACCTTTCGCGACTTTTTGGTTACGAAAGCAGTAATAACCAGCACTTCATCGATTAGGGCAGGGCTCCTGATTCTGGTTTGCATTCTGGCAGTGATACAATGCCTACCCTCAGACAGGGCAGCATAGGCCATTGCCTCGTCAAGGATAGAGTTTATAATACCGCCGTGAACAATTCCTGACCAGCCCTGATAGAACTTGGTCGGTGTAAACTCGGCTCTGGCTTGCTTACCATCCCACTTAAAATCTAATTTCAGCCCAATTGGGTTATTCTTACCACAGCCAAAACAGAGCTCGTTCCTCAGGTCAATATCAACTCTTACTTGTGGCCAAGTTTCCATCTACTCTCCATTCAATTTTATGTTTTGGTTTGGTGATTGGTGGTAGCCTTAAATATAGCGGCTGCAAGGTAGTAGGGTTGTCATAGTCGGCACTCTTCAGCCGCTTTTGACCTAGCTCAGCCAGATATGCGGCTCGCCGCAGTCTGGTTGCTGGAGAGGCTAGTACCGCTTTTTGCTTTAGTTTTCTTTTTAGCTGGTTTGCCATCGCTGGCTCTAGTTCGCCACAAAAAATGGTTTTAGTGGTTATCCCTGAGCAGAGGCTTTCTAAGGTGGTGATGTGTTCCACGGTAAGTTTATGCCACTTACCATCCTTTTTCTGGTACATAGCGGTGGCAATCTCTCCCCGGCCGGCATTAAATATTGGGCAGATAGGCAGTCCTATTTCGGCGTGCTGGTAGGCTTGAGCTTCAAGGGTGCTAATGCCAACTATCGGGGCTTTCAGGCTAAAGGCCAGTCCTTTGGCGGTACTCAGTCCCACCCGCAGCCCATTGTAGCTCCCCGGTCCCTTGGCAACAATAATCTGGCTTATCGACTTAATATCCACCTTAGCCAGCTTTAATAGGTGATTTATCTGCGGCAGAAGCTCGGTGGAATGGTTTTGCTGTGAACGCCAGCTCAATTCAGCTATTACCTGGCTATCTTCACTAAGCGCCAAAGAAACAATATCTGTTGAGGTATCGATGGCTAACTGCATGAACTCCTAACCTTCTTAATGGAAAGTTGCCTTAACTCGGCCAGAATCTGTCGGTATCTCTTTCCATTGGATTTAAACCGAAAACTGCGCTCATTTAAAGAAAGGTAGCTTATTTCAATCAAAAGGTGCTCCGCCGGCAGGACACTTAACCCCTTATCCGCCCATTCCACTACCGAGACGCCACTACCATAGAGATACTCATCCAGCCCCAGGTCCATAATCTCTTCAATCCGGTCAAGCCGGTAGAGGTCGATGTGGTATAAAGGTAGCCTGCCGTAAAGTTCCCTGACAATAACAAAGGAGGGACTTAGCACGTAGTCTTTGATATTGAGCCCCCGGGCGATGCCTTGAGCAAGGCAGGTCTTCCCTGTTCCCAGGCTGCCGACAAGAAGGAGGATATCACCGGCCTGGGCTAACCTGCCAAGGTGAGCCCCCAAGTTCTGGGTCTGCCCTGGGCTTAAGCTAATGAGTTCAAGTTGGCTTCTGCCTGACCGTCGATATAGTGACCTGCCTATCTTCATTTGGTTCTAAAATGCTCCCATCCACTGCTGGAAAGGTTAAACGGGTTTCCTTGGCTGTTGACCAGGCTTAGCTTACCTTTACCCTTGGTGGTAATTTCTCCGATTACGGTTATCGGGCAGGGGGCGGCTTTTTTTACCCTGTCAATTACCTCAGCTTTAGCCGTAAACAGTAGTTCGTAGTCCTCTCCTCCCGCTAGTGCCAGTTCAAGTGATTTATTAGCAAAGTTGTCCTTGACGAGGGGTGAAATCGGTACCCGGTCAACCTCTATTTGGGCTTGAACCCCACTTCTTTGGCAGACGTGGTTTAGGTCTGAGATAAGTCCATCACTGATGTCAATAGCAGTTTTTACCCCGCTCTCTACCAGCAATTGTCCTTCTGCAATCCTTGGGTAGGGGCGAAGAAAAGCTTCTTTAAGATGGGCGGTAGCTTCAGGGCCAAACTCAAGTTTCTCTCTCAGCATCTCCTCACCGGCACTGGCTCCGCCCAAATAGCCGGTAACGGCAACTTTATCACCCGGCTCGGCTCCGTAGCGGGTAAGCATATGTTTATCGTCCCTTAAGTTGCCAAGAACAGTAATGGTAACGGCAACAATGTTAGCCCGGCTACAGTCACCGCCGACGATAGCCACCCCGAACTGCTGCGCCAGCTCCACCATCCCCTCATAGAGGGCAGTTACATCATCCACTTCGCTGTCACTGGGTAGGGCAAGGGTCACCAAGGCATATCTGGGGACGCCACCCATGGCGGCGATATCGCTTAAGTTTACTGCCAGTGCCTTCCAGCCCAGCTCTCTAAAGGAAATGCTGTCCAGGGAAAAGTGGACATCTTGAATTAAGCTGTCAGTGGTAGCCAGCTGGATTGAGCTATCACCGTACCAGGCGGCAGCATCGTCGCCAATGCCAACTAAAAGATTGCGCCAGGATGATTGGCTTCTGTCTTGAGAGGTGTGAGCCACTTTAGCCAGGCGGTCAATCAGCCCGAATTCCCCCAAATCTTGGATTTTCATGGTTTAAGATTATAGCACGCCCATGCTCGGCTCACAACCTAGCCATATCGGCTAAAAGCTGTTATATTAGGGCAGGATGCATTACGCAATTATTGCCGATATTCATGCCAATCTGGCTGCTTTGGTAGCGGTGCTGGTTGATATTGAGCGTCAAGGGGATGTGGAGGAGCTATGGTGTTTGGGTGATGTTGTTGGCTATGGGCCGGACCCTCATGAGTGTATTGCGCTTTTAAGTAAGACAAACCACATCTGCGTTGCTGGAAATCACGATTTGGCAGCGATAGGCAGGCTTGATCTCTCTGAGTTTAATCCTGATGCCGCTTTGGCCTGCCGCTGGACAGCAAAAAATTTAACCGCAGCGGATAAACGCTATCTTCAGAGCCTGCCGCGAGTAATTGAAAAGGAGGATTTTACGCTGGTACACGGTAGCCCGAGGGAGCCGGTCTGGGAATATCTCCTCTCGGTAAGCTCAGCTCGAGAAAATTTTGGCTATTTTAAATCGCAATTTTGTCTCATTGGTCACTCCCATGTGCCGCTAGTGTTCAAACAGAGTAAGCACGGTGCCTGTTCCTTTAGCCAGTTCCCACCTAATACTGCACTTGAGCTGGGCAAAGAACGATTAATCTTAAACCCCGGTGCTGTAGGTCAACCCCGGGATAATGACCCCCGTGCCAGCTACGCTTTTTATGATAGTGATACTGGGTTGGTAAAGCTCCACCGTGTTCCCTACGATATTAATGCCACTCAAGCCAAAATGGTGAAGTCTAACCTGCCGATGCGACTGGTGGCTAGACTTAGCTATGGCGTGTGATTTACTCAGACAAAGTCTGGATGAGATTAAGATTCCTTGACCGGGTTCAAAGATGAAGAGTAAATTCCGCAGCAAGCATCACCTCAAGACCGACTCGCTTTTAATTGAGACCAAAGGGTTACTCAGACGCTTTGGCCTCAAGGCTAGAAAAGGGCTGGGGCAGCACTTTCTTGTTGATGAGGAAGTGCTTGAATTAATTACGGGGACCTCAGAGCTTACCCCTGCCGATATTGTCATTGAAGTAGGACCCGGTCTTGGTATCTTAACCAAAGAGTTAGCCAGGAAGGCAGGGTGGGTAATTAGTGTTGAACTTGATGAAAAGCTAGCCAGTATCTTAGGCAAGACCCTGTCTTCTCTTAATAATGTTACCGTTAGAAGTGGCGACATCTTGAAGATTGCACCGGAGGTTTTAATCCGGGAAGAGAAGACAAAGTTTCCTCCCCAAGTTGCTACCCCATTTAGCTACAAGGTGGTGGCTGACCTCCCTTACTACATTACCTCCCCGGTGTTGCGCCATTTTCTTGAAGCTCAGGTTAAACCCCAGCTTATGGTATTGATGGTGCAGAAGGAGGTAGCTGAGGTGATTGCAGCTGGGCCCGGCCGGATGAGTTTACTAAGCGTCAGTGTGCAGTTTTATGGAAAACCAAGCCTAATTAGTTTTGTCTCGGCTAGTAGTTTTTACCCGGCACCAAGGGTTAAATCAGCGATACTGCGTATTGACCTTTATCCACAGCCGGCGGTTGAAGTAGGTGATGTCCGGGGCTTTTTTGAGCTGGTCAGAGCTGGCTTTTGTGCCCCAAGAAAGCAAATAATTAATTCTCTGGGGCAGGGGCTCAAATTGCCCAAAGTCAGGGTTTTATCCTTGCTTGAAGGGGCAGGTATAGTGCCCCAGCGGCGGGCTGAGTCCTTGAGTCTTAATGAGTGGCAGCGGCTGTGGCAAGTATTTACTCAGGAAGTAGAGAGATGCTGACTTTACTGGCACCAGCCAAACTCAATCTGACCCTTGAGGTTTTATCCCAGCGCCCGGATGGCTTTCATGAAATCCGAAGTATTATGCAGACCATAAATCTGTGTGATAGCTTGCACCTCAAGTTAAGCCAGAGTATTGAGGTTAAGTGTGATAAGCCTGCCTGGAATCTAGATAAAAGCCTGGTATCCAAGGTGATTAGTTTGCTAAAAGAAGAAACTGGGTGTTCAAAAGGGGTTAAGATAGAAATTAATAAAATTATCCCTCTAGCCTCAGGCTTAGGTGGCGATAGCAGTGATGCCGCCGCTATTTTGCGCGGGCTCAATAAACTGTGGGGGTTGGGTTTATCAGAGGAGAGACTTGTTGATTTAGCCGCTGAGCTCGGTTCTGACGTCCCCTTCTTTCTCTATGGTGGTACCGCTCTGGCCAAGGGCAGGGGAGAGTGGCTAACGCCGCTGCCACCCCTGCCTCGGACGTGGGTTGTCCTGATGATGCCACACCTACCCCAACTTGATAAAAAGACAGAGCGGCTTTACCGGGGTCTGAGCGACAGTCACTATACAACAGGAGAGATTACCGATAGGCTGCTGATAGCGCTGAATAGGGGTGAGAAGCTTAGGGCATCAATGCTGTTTAATGTCTTTGAGGGTATTGCCGGGGATAATTTTGCTGGTCTTGAGGAGTACCGGCAAAGTTTCTTAAAGGCCGGGGCTAAAGAAGTGCATCTGGCTGGCTCAGGCCCGGCGCTATTCAGCCTGACAAGGGATAAGTTTCAAGCCGAAAGTATATCGAAGCACCTTAAAGAAGAGGGGCTTGAGTGTTATCTAGTTGATACAATGAGGGCTAAAGGAGGCCAAGATGGCGGTTAAAGAAGTAGGTGAGAAGTATCGCTGCAATATTTGCGGTAACGAGGTTACAGTTACTAAGGTTGGTGGCGGTACCCTGGTCTGCTGCGGTGAAGATATGGAGAAAATCGAATAGCCGAATAGATTTATCTCCTGCCCACCAGCTACCGCTTAACCAAATCCTCTTCATCTTTTCTGGTGGTTACTTTCCCATCTAGCTTGGCTTCAAGTAGTTGCTCCAGTATCTCCTTAATACGGGGACCACTGGGGATACCCGTCCTGATTAGGTCCTTGCCACTCAGGACTGGCTTAAGGTAACGAAGTTTATTTAAAAATAACTGGATGTTCTCGCCAGCCAACTGTGAATCAGAACCAAGGAGGTTAGCTTGAACTGCGGCTGGGGCATAGCCGTGCAGGATACGGTAAATGCGGCTCGGCTTAAGTTCGGCTTTGGCTAAGGCTACGAGCTCACTTTTGATATTGGTGCTATCACGCAGTGTTTTGGCTATTGGTTTGGGTAGGTTGAGGTATGAAATAAGCTCTTCCTTTTCCTTACTATTTAAGGGATAGGTAAGAATAGCCAGATAGAGCTCAAAGGATGGTAAATCGGGGTGGCTAAACTTACGAGCCACCTTGAATTTCTGCGCAAGCCAGCTTGTGGCTCTTAAGGCTGGGTGCAGTTTTGCCAGCACCCCAAGCTCTTCGGCACGGCGCAGGGCTTTTTCCGGGCTTTCCTCCTTGAAGACACATTCCAGTTCGTATCTGATGCGGTCACCGCTGATGGTGTCCAGCATGGATATATCTTGCTTTAAAAGTTTAAGCGTATTTTCTTCCAGCCTGAAGTCTAGCCTTTTTTCATAGCGTATGCCGCGCCAGATGCGGGTGGCGTC
Organism: Chloroflexota bacterium; assembly: GCA_030602375.1. Classification (GTDB taxonomy): domain Bacteria; phylum Chloroflexota; class Dehalococcoidia; order Dehalococcoidales; family JAUVZV01; genus JAUVZV01. The sequence goes on from JAUVZV010000010.1 coordinate 19,958, forward strand.
ATCAATAAAGCTCCTCTCATGCAGAACACGAATAATTTTATTTTCAAGGTCATCCCTGCCACTGTGTAAGTCAATAAGTTCACCAAAGCGGCTCGGGTCAAGATGAATTGCCATGGTGTTGATAGTGAAATCACGCCGACTGAGGTCTTGAGCTAAGGTGCTGGGCTTGGTGCTTGGTAGTGCGCCGGGCTTGGCATAAGTCTCTGAGCGGGCGGTGGCTAGGTCAACACTCCACTCCTTCCACTCAAGTTTAGCCGTGCCAAAATGGGGGTAGATGCTCAATTTGCCCTTTTTTATCTTGCTTAATTTCTCTGCCAGCCGAATGGCGTCCCCTTCTACTACCAGGTCAAGGTCAAAATTTTTTTGCCCCAACATCAGGTCACGAACAACCCCACCGACCAGGTAAAGCCCCTGCCCTTGCTCACAAGCCAGCTTGCCAGCAGCCTTCATCAAGCTAGCTAGCTCTGCCGGTAGGGCGTTTTCAATCTTGCTTTTTAGGTTAAGAACCTCAGGCATCCCTTTTACCCTTAGACTACGGCTTGAATTATAACATAGCTTCTGGTCAAGTTCATTTCTTGGTGAGGGGTGTCTCTAAAGGCTAACCCCTATTGTTATTTACTTGGCATTTTCTTATAATCTAGTCAATATAGGTGCTAGGATATGAGAGTGGTGGCAATTGTTGGTATGCCCGGCGCTGGCAAATCGGAAGTTGCCAAGGTATTTGAGGAGGATGGCTTTAGCAGAATAAGGTTTGGCGACCTGACTGATGAGGAAATTAAAAAAAGAGACCTCAAGTTAAATGAGGAAAACGAGCGCTACATCAGGGAAATCTTAAGACGCGACTACGGGATGGCAGCCTACGCCAAATTGAGTCTGCCCAGAATTAATTCAGCACTGGAATATTCAAGTGTGGTAGTTGATGGGCTTTACTCCTGGGAGGAGTACAACTTGCTTAAAGAATATTATGGGGAAGACTTTGGTGTTGTTGCTGTTTGGGCATCGCCAAAAATAAGATATGCTCGACTCACTGGTAGGGGAAGCCGTAAGCTGACCCTGGAAGAGGCTTTAAGTCGTGACCGGGCAGAACTGGAGAATCTCAGTAAGGCTGGACCTATTGCCATGGCTGATTTCACCATCTTAAATGAGTCTTCCCTGAAAAACCTGAGAAAAGAAACGAAAAAGATTATCACTAAATTAGGATGATGAGACTTTCCAGACCGGATATTGCTGAGTATTTCCTTAAAGTAGCCTCGGTGGTTGCCGAACGCTCAACCTGCCGCCGACATCATGTCGGGGCAGTGGCGGTGAGGGACAAACACATCCTGGCTACAGGTTATAATGGTGCCCCTGCTGGCATGAAGGACTGCCTTGAGCTGGGTTGCTTGAGGGATGAACTTGGGATACCCTCTGGGCAAAGGCAGGAGACTTGCCGCGGCATTCATGCCGAACAAAATGTAATCATTCAGGCTAGCCTTCATGGCGTAAGTTTAGAAGGCTGTACCATTTATGCTACCCATACCTCATGCATTTTGTGTGCCAAGATGCTAGCTAACGCCAAGATAAAGCGATATGTCAGCTTTGGCAGATATAATGATGAAGCCTTTATTGACCTGTTTAAAGAGGCCGGTATTGAAGTTGACATAAGGAAAAGACCACCGTCCAAAATAACCTTTCTTGATTAAAACCTTGTGCTAAGACGAAGACTTAAGATAATATGCTTATCGGGGATGTTAGATGTCAAAACGATACGCCAAGGTAATTGTTAATCCGGTAGCAGGGGCTTACTCCACCCGCCGTAAGTGGCCTCGCATTAGCAAACTGCTTAAGCATATCGGTCTATCGTTTGATTATGAGTATACTGAGGGAGTAGGGCATGCCATGGAACTGGCTCGGGTGGCAATCAGTGAGGGCTACCCGTATCTGGTGGCTGTCGGTGGCGATGGGACGGTGAATGAGGTAGCCAATGGCATACTCAGTGCTACCGGGTTGCAAAAAACCGTCCTTGGTGTCATCGGTACTGGCACCGGGAGTGATTTTATCCGTTCGGTAGGTATTCCCCGGGACTTTACCACTGCCTGTTCATTTTTAACCAGCTCAAGGAGACTTGAGATTGATGTTGGGGTGGTTGAGTACCAGAGTGGCGGCAAGTCAAGGCAGCGCTTTTTTGTTAATGCCGCTGGTATAGGCTTTGATGCCACCGTAGTTGAGAAAACGGAGCGTTTGCCCAAATACTTTGGTGGTACCATCCCGTATGTGATTGGGTTACTGAGCACTCTATTTGGCTACCAAAATAAATTGGTTACCTTGGATATTGGGAATAGGGTTGAGGAGGCTCGTATCTTAAGTGTGGTGGTGGCTAACGGCTGCTATTTTGGTGGCGGAATGAATATGGCACCCCAGGCTGAGCTTAGGGATAACCTATTTGACGTGGTGATTGTTGGTGATATGGGTAAGTTTGAGCTCTTGAAGGCGCTACCGACGGTATATAACGGGACACATATTTCCCACCCCAAGGTTAGGGTAGAAAAGGTGGCAAAGATTAAGGTAGACTCATCCGAGCGTATTCTAGTGCATGCCGATGGTGAGCTTCTGGGGGAAGGCCCAGCTACTTTCTGGCTTAAACCGGCGGCACTTAGCATTGTGGTGCAGTAACTTGCACTATATATTTTCCCCTTGATAGACCCCTTGGTAGCCTTCTGTCTCCTCAGTTAGCTTAAAGAAAATAAGTTGCAGCACCCTGGCATTTCTCTCTAGGCGCAGTCCCAGCGGATTATGAACTACCATAAGTGATTGGGAACGGCCCCGATAGCCGGCGTCCCATACCGCAGTCCCAATGGTGACCCCACAGCGAAGCAGACTAGACCTGGGTCTACCCAGTGCCATAATGTTCTTCGGCAGGTTTATAATCTCATTGTAGGTGATGATATAGGTACCAGCGACAAGGTCAATAAAACCCAACCCATCAAACATAAGTGGGGCTAAATCTGCTACTAGCCTTTGGCTGTCTTTTACTGTTATCCTGCCCGACGATTGTAGTAAGGCTACTTCACACAGTGTCAGGTCAAAACCATTAGGCTGCACCTGCTCAAGATTAATGTAACCTTCAACCAGTGGAGGTTTTTGCTTTAGAAATCTCTGGATTTCCGGCTTGGATAATATGGCTGCCATTTATCCAGTATTTTAACATATTTACCCAGAGCAGGTTTTTCTTTATAATGTAGTTATTTACTACCGGAAGAGGAGTTCTAGTGAGAGGAGGTAGCTAGAGCAATGATACTGAAGATAAAGTGCCCTAGTTGTAATATCGAGGGTAGCCTGTCACTGCTTGAGCCAGATTATGAAGGTCCGTATCGCTGCTGGAAATGCCGTGGGCTATTCACCTTGAAAATAGTAGCCAATGAGGTTAAGTCCCTCACCCCTCTAACTGGGGAAGAACTGGAAAAACAGCAGGAGGAGCTTAAGAGGAAGCAGGAACTAGAAGCCTTAAAAGAGAAGTTCAGGCGGCAGTAGCCAGTTAGACTGTAATTATGCTGTCATACCGAGTCCAAAGAGGCTTTTTCGTTTTCATGTTCTATCTATTAAGTTGACTTTCCCACCTTAAGAGCGAGGCGAGTACTGCCCAGTTTTCGGGGCTATCTTGGATGCTGCTTCATTATTGCTGAAGCTAAAGCGACGCAGCCTTGGGGATAAAAGCAAGCTCACTATAATAGCCACCAGGGTCTGAGCAGCTATCCAGCCCAGCCCCAAGCCGAGGATCCCCACCTTGGCCATTAGAATGTACCCCGAAGAGAGGGCAAGGGAAGCCACAGAGGCTGATACCAGTATCACCCCTTTGGTATTCTTTTTCACTCTCATCACACTTAAGTAGGTGTAATTGATGCTGACAGGAATGACAGAGAGAGCCAGGATGCGCAGGAGTGTAGCTCCACTTTCAGCGTATGACCTTCCGAAGAAAAGCAGCAGCTTATCGCCCAGGACAAGGAGCACCACAATTGCTGGAACTAGGATGAGCAGGTGCAGCTTTATTGCCTTTATGGTGTTGGACTGGAGCAAGTCCTCCTTATAAGACCCTTCGGCAAACAGAGAATAGGATATCACCATGGGGATGGCGAATAGCATCTGAGCGATTGCCCAGGCAATATAGAAATAGGCGTTTATCTCGGCGCCGAGGATATTTATCGCCATCAGTGGGAAGAGCATAAAGGGGGCAAACCACAGGAGTTCGGCGATGTAGTTACCCAGTGAGAAACGAATCACACCCTTGACTGTCTCTTTGGACACCGTGGGAGCAGGGGTATAGCCTCGCTGTGCTCGGGACAGGAACTGGAACAGGCCTATAGCCAGCGCCACCAATATAGCCAATCCCCATGAAGAGAAGATGCCAAAGGCGCTGAGGAAGGCAACAAATGCTATCACAGCCGCTATTTGGACCAGGCCGGCGGTGGCATTTTTGAACAAAACATATCTAGCACTGCGTTTGGCAATAAAGGCTCGGTCTATGAGCAGGAACAAGGTGTACATCACGGTGACAAGCACGAAGGAGATAGAGAAGATAGGGTGACGAATATAGAGAAGGGCGGGTGACCAAAGGTTAAGGCCAGCGAGGAAAACCAAGGCAGCCACCAGGGATGTCAACCCAGCAATGGTAAAGCAGGAGTTTATCAGGGCGTTGGATTTTCGTCCGGCACTGGGTAGGAAGCGTATCAAGCCATAGCCAAACCCCAGACCTGACAGCCTTGCCAGGAAAATTACCGCTGCAATAGTAGCTGAAGCCAGCCCCACTTGAGCAGGGGTGTAGAGCTTTGCTGCTAGCACCCAAAAAGCAAAGCCGAGGAGAGAGACCACGGCTACGTCTAGCGTCAGGTAGAAGGCATTGCTATAAAGGGGTAGGCTCAGTAGACTTTTCAGTCCCTCCTTAGAGGTAACTGTTCTGGACGGTATCGGAGAATGTGCCATTTATACTCAAGATTGGTGCCTCCCAAATACAGCGTCGGCACCAACCACAATTATTATATCATAGTGTGCTGCCTCTATCCCGATATTGGTTGCCCGACGTTGCCCCCAGTGAGGAATATCGATGACCCTTACCCTGGGGAAGGAGGAGGCAATCTCAGAGGTCCGGTCACTGTTGCTATCATTTATCACGATGACCTCAACTTCACCGCTCCACTCGAGGGTTGCGATCGCCTCGAGGCACTCCCGAAGAGTGCGCTCAGCATCAAATGCCGGGATTACGATACTTATGCCATTCATTAGCCAACACCTTGCTTACGCTGAAGAACCTCCCTGGATAGTAAGAATCATCACCACCTTGGTGTAGACTATACCCATAAAGATAATGAACAGTATCCAGGTCACGGTGCCAAACCTTAACTTTAATCTGCCCAAAACAGTCCCGGTTTTTTCCTGAAGCAGGGGCTGGGTAAGCTCCAAGAAGATGAGCAATCCAATTAGGACAATGCTGCTGAGCAGCCCCACATTGAGTCCCATATTGTTGCTGAAGGTGCTTTGATAGTAAGTCATAGAAGTCAGGAAGCCCATCATTGAAGTGGAGAAGGAGGCAAAGGAGACAAAGCTCGACCATATATGGGGTGGGTAGGAGGGCAGAGAAACTGCCTTCTCACCACTGCCCTGGGAAGACATTGTCTTCACCACAAAGTTGACCTGCTTGCCGAGCTGCAAAGGGTTCCTGTAGGCATACTGATATAGCTTGCTGGAGCCGGAGGCTATGATCGTAGTCCCCTCTTTCATAAGCTCACCGTTGGCATAGAACTGATATTCGGTGCTTATTGCTTGAGGTAAGGGGTTGTTCAGCTTGAAGGTGGCTATTATTGGCTCCCCCTCTCTGGGGACCTCGGGAAACACT
>JAUVZV010000006.1 GCA_030602375.1 Chloroflexota bacterium
CCTCAACGGCCAGTGGACCTTTATTGATGGAGCGAAGGGCCAGGGTCAGTTTGACGCATGGGCCGTCTTCATACCCACCCCTGAAGGCCACGTTGCTTTCATTGCAAACAGCAGCATTAGCTTGACCGGAAAATGGCAGCAACCGTAGAGTTAATTGAATCTCGATTAGAAGTAGAGAAAGGGTAGAGAGAAAAAATCTCTGCCCTTTCTTTTATTTGACGGCAACGATTATCAACATTTGGTTAGAGCAAAAGAGAATACACTTCATTAGGAGATTCTGCCCGGGGGACGAATACGAGTCAATCTATTCTGGAGAAGTGACACTTTCAAAGGTCAAGAAAAGCGGGGGATAGTCTTGATTGGGGAAATAGGTCGCAAAAACATCTGATAAGCAGAAATTCACACGCTGCTCGGGACCACTAGTCTGAGTGGAGGGGGTTATCGATAGTATCCTCGTCAAGCGCTATCGTGAGCGTTGGTCGCTGTAGATTCTTGGGTGCGCTAGACTCTTGCCCGCTCTGGGTCTCGATAACGTTTTTCACATTTTGCGTCTCTAGTAATAACGAAGGCAATGCAATAGGTTCATTTAAGGACAAGGTCATCATGGTCCCACCTGTATCGCTGCCTGCCTCCATGCGAATGTATACCCCAGGGATATTAAGCAGTCGTTGCCTTAATTGCTGCATCCATGATTGTCTCACTCCGTGAGGGATTACCAGGGTTACTTCACCACTGTATAAGCGAGAATTACTTTCCTTTAAGGCAGTAGCAGGGGCTTCGACGTTGTCAGGTTCCTTTTCCTCCTTAGTTTGAAAGTCAGCGGGTTGAGTTCCCAGGATGCAATCAGGCGTGCCGCTTGCTTGCGGGTTTGCCAAATCAAAAACCGGCTCTTTTGCCGGTGCTGTTTCTTGCACTTCGGCATCAGATGAGGTATCAACAGCCTGAATCTGTGAGGTCGCCTCGACTATATTGCGGAAATCCTGCTGGATGGCCTCCATATTCTGCCTTGCCTTAGTTATAGCTTCTGAGAAAACGGAGTTTGTACTTTCGATAGAGGCAATGCACCTCTCCCTTGTCTGCTCTAACATTTCTTCGACTTGATGTTTAGCTTCCTCGATTACTTGATGTTTTTCCGCCTCGGCTTCTAGTTTTGATTGTGCCTTAATCTGCTCCGCCAACTGGCTGGTTTCTGCTATCACTGCCTCCATTGACCTAGAAAGCTTCTGGAGGGATGAAAAATTCTCGAGGCGTTTAAGAGCAGCTTCACTTGAACCTGCGATTGTGTCAAGATAGGCTATCACCTCGTCTGGGTCTAGCCCCTTCTTAACCATGCGGAATTCTCTGCCAAGCAATTCCTTTATCTTGCGCTGTATCAGCTTTTCTGACTCAGGCACGCTATTATCTCCATCTGTGGTATTTGAACTAGCATTACCCTTTAAATCTAACACACTCAGGTCTACAGTGTAAGGCCCAAGGGTGCAGCGGTCAATAGTGCAATAGTACCGACATAAAAAGTTGAAAGTACACCTTATGAGTACTTTTGGTTAAAATGGGAAACGAAGGGCGCCAAGGCTCATATTACCAGCTTACTGGTTTATTAATTTGAGTTCCGTCAGGCAGTTCAAATGGGTCAGGGAATTGGTGTCTAACGTAACTATTCCTATGTATTTTGAATGAGTTCGGTGCTATTTGTTTTAGTTCGAGATTTGTCCGCCTATATGGAAAAGCAAATCGTATATCCTTATTGGGAAACGGTTGTTTTGCAGTCTTTACCGAAGTAGATAAGTCAGTATCTCCAGTAACGAGAACAACGCTGTCGCACTCATTTCTAAAGAGTATTTCGAATAGTTTAGTTCCGATAGACACGTCTGTTTCTTTTTCCTCGTGTCTGGTGAATTTATTCGTACAGTGCGGGCACTTCACAGTCTTAGGCTTGAATCTGCTTAATATCTCCTTAACTCCTGTTGCTTTGAGGCAATTTTATGTCTTCTAGCGTGGTAACAGCACGCCTCTGGGGTCTATTACTTCTCGGATTATTCTTAATTCTTCTGGTGTTGGTTGGGGCGTTATGGCAACCTCTTCAGGCATAAAGTTATGTACATAACCAGTGTTCCCCCTGGTGTCTTCTAGACTTACCCCGGGATGTAGTGACTTCAGTCTTGCCAGCTTCGTCTTTGGCTCGAAATCAAAGACCGCCTTATCTGTCAGGATCATTACTGGACCACTTCCAAGGAAACCAAGCCTTGAGCGTGCCTCCGGCCCGTCGAGGTATCCGACCCCCGAAATAAAGTCCACCCTATCCACAAAATTTCTCTTCTCATGGGGCATGATAATGATTTCCCGGCCAAAACAGCTGAAGTGCAGTGGTTGGTTTACCGGGCCAATCAGTCGAATCTTTGGCCGGTGATAATCCCCGATACACACGGTGTTGCAGTTTCCATATTTGTCAACATGTGCCGCCGAAGCAAAGCCGACATCGACGTCTCCCCTCTTGGTAGCGAAGGGGTGAAAGGGCGCTGACATGGTGATATGAGCTTCACATCTCCAGTGTATTGTTGTAGTCGGGATCTCCGATTCCAGGGTTGGCATTTCATTGAGTACAGGGTTTAGCCCCCATCCAGCCACTGACATAACCGAGTTAGGAGCGTGTGTGTGTTGAGCCAGGGCCATACCCACCAGCGGGACATGCGAAAGTAAAAGTATTGTTTCCTCCCCCGTGGCTAGGCCAAGGAACCATCTTTCAAAGTCTTTAAGCTCATGGGAGACTGCGGCAGCCATAACTTCATAGACAGTCGGCTCCTCATTCACTAAAGGCCACCTCCTACATGTCTGATCTTCATCAGATTCTCAACTCCGATGAGTTTGAGATAGTCAAGGTGAGATTTAACGCCGTAGACATATTTATCCAGATACTTCTTAAACTCGGCTGGGTCTCGAGCCAGCCTAGCATACATAGTTAGGTGTTCCGCATCAAAATTATATAATTGTAAATAAGACGAGGGGTGAGCTCCGTAAGGGGCCTCTACAATGGCAACGTTTCGAAACCTAGGGATCATATTCAGGTGTGATAATCGTAAAACCCGTTCCCGGTCTATAATCTGCTCCACAGTGACAATCACCTTGTTTGTGGTCCGAGTCATCACCAGATCCCAATTCATTGGTAGTTGCATGTTTGGAAAGTAGAGAGCATTGCCATATCTATCACCCATAGGAGTATGGACTATCACCCATTCCGGATCAGCTGGGGGGATGGCATGATACTTACCTCCATCCAAAGGGCTGACCCCTTCCTTGATATCCCGGTTATACTTAGGTATGTCGCTTCCAAAGAGTATCCGGCTAGGGATAAAGGGGTCTCCTCGGGCGCTGCACTGGAACCTTTCAATGGCTAAGTCCTCACTGTATTCCACAACTTCAATCTCACCCTTCTCAACTGCCCTGCGGAAATTTGGTGCCACCCCAAACTTCTCCAGTCCTACATAGCAGGTCTCTATCCTCTTAACGCATCCGGCACCAACGAGTATGTCAACCTCATTGCCATTGGTGAAGCCAACAATGGTAAGGTCCTTGACACCTTGTCTAATTAGCTCGTAGATAAAAGCCATAGGGTGATTGTGGATGGTGAACCCGCCGAAAGTGATGCGCGAGCCGTTCTTAATCAGTTTAGCAGCCTCGGCTAAACTGCATAGCTTTTCCTTGAGTTGGACCACAGACATCACCTCTCTTTAAAGAGTTCTCCCCAGCAGAGACATAACCTGGGCATCGGTAACTGTTGCCGCTGAGCTTTTGCCCGCCACCGGGACAAGTACCGGTGCTTTCTTGATTTCGTGGTGGAGTACTGCCACCTTCACCACATAAGGGGTATTTATTTCAGCTGTCTCCCCAGCAGGCACAGCTACCCTTCTGCCCTGGTAGTTGAGTGCCACCACGCCGGAGTTCCAGAGCAGGCGTTGGTTCTCCAGTCGCTCCTCCCGCTTCTCCCAGCAGACTAGTCCGCAATTGCCACAGGTGTCAAAGTAGGTTTCATTGGGGTCGAAACAAAAGTCTCGCTCGGTACGGAAGGCTGGCTTGTCTTGTCGGTCAGGGTCGGCGCGCCGGAGGCGGCGGCTCAGCTCAATAAGCTCGGCTTCATCTGCGGGTAATGGGTAGTCCACTCGGTAAGGACTCCAGGTCGACCACTTCTTGTTTGGTCCCAAGCCATGAAAGCCGCCACATCCGATGATACAGCGGGCATTATTATCCTTCTTGGCATAGCTATACTCCCTGCCAGCTATGGTCACCGAGACGGTTTGCCGCTTACTTATCATTTCCACCGGGCAGACGGTGGTACAAATCTTGCATCTCTGGCATGGGCTTTCTTCAAGGAGAGGGTCTGGCTCAAGTTTGGCTGTAGTGAGCACCGCACCTAAGTAGACCGCGGCACCGAACTGGGGAGTCACCAGATTGCCACTCCATCCCAGCGTCCCCAATCCAGCCGCTACCGCCCCATAACGAAGAGAGAAATCAGGCACTATCTCCACCCGGCTAAAGTGGTCGGTACCGCCCGGTTCGGGGCGATAGGATTTGTTGGCATGCACCCACCGGGCTTCAAAGCCCCGCCCTTTAAGGAGGTCAACCAAGCGGTCAGAAATATTATAAAGCTTCTGGTAAATGAGCTTTTGGTCTGTACCGCGGGACAACCAATCTCTCTTGCTGAGGTAATCACGAATGGCCCTCCGGTCCAGCGGAATGGCAAAGGAGATGACTGACTGCGTGGATGGCAGCAGGTAGTCCGGGTCGGCCGAAGGGGGAGCATCGTTAAGCCTTTCCCGGGAGGCAATACCCACCAGAGCGGCACCATTTTCCCTGGCAATGGCCTTAATCTTGGTCTCCATAATTTCCATCTCTCCCCTTTTGCTTCTTTAGCTATATAAATCTTTACTGATGTTCTCATAGGAGCCCGGCACTCTCCAGCGGAGAGGACTAAAAATAGTCTCGTTCTGAAGTCTTTTTAATTCTTCTTGGACAGAAACCGTCGCCGTTATCAAACCTTCTTCCGAGGTTTCGGCAATTACCTTGCCCTGCGGGTTAACTATTCTGCTGTTACCCAAATACCTTTGTTGTTTACTTACACCGACCATTCCTGAAGCCACGAGCCAGCGCACGTTCTCCAGTGCCCTGGTTCGGGTTAATAATTCCCAGGCATGAGTAAACCATCCCCCCTCCCCGGGCCAAGCGGTGGGCGAGACCAAAATCTCGGCACCCCCCAGGGTCAATTCTCTTGCTGACTCAGGAAACAAGAGGTCGTAACAGATAAATATGCCTATCCTGCCCAGATTGGTTTCAAATACATTCCATGAATCGCCGGGGCGAAATATGTCCCGTTCATTCCCAGCTAGGTGGACCTTTCGATAAACTCCAATCAGACCCCCCGGACCAACAAGAGCAGCTGAGTTATAAAGCAGCCGAATAAATGACGTCTCCACTTTTTCGCAGAAGCCATAGATAATATAGATGTTTTTCTCGGCAGCCTTGCTAGCCAGAATTTCAGTACTTTCACCAGGGGCGGCTTCGGCATTTTCATGGTGGTATCTCAGTTCCTCGGCGGTGAATTCATGGTTTTCCGAATATAAATAACCCTGGAGCGACATCTCTGGAAAAACTATCAAGCTAGCGCCCAGACCGGACGCTTCATCAATGAATCTCAGGTATTTCTTCAGGTTATGGTCTTTATCAAGCTCAGCGTTCATACTTACTGCGGCTAGTGTTATCTTTGCCACTCTTCTTTCTCCTTTGGTTATCTTTTCTTTAGGTAATTATAACAATTTATATGTTTCACCACCTAATCTTTCTGGTTTCTGTTTTAAGACGATAAATATCCCGCCCAAAATCAGCAGGCCTCCTGTTATTTCAATAACAGTCGGTGTCTCTTCAAGGATGAAATATCCGAGAGTTGTTGCTCCGACTGGTTCACCAAGAATGGCGACGGCAACAAAGGTAGCTGGTACTAGGCGCAGGGCTAGATTTAAAGACGAGTGACCGATAAGCTGCGGCACGACTGCTAGGAGGATGAGCATGATATAGGTGGTGGAGGAATAACCAAATAGACTGTGACCGGCGAGCAGGGTGGCGATAAGTAAAATCAGCGCCGCACCAGTGCAGATAATTGCCAGGTAATGACGAAGCTCAATGCGCCTTCTAAGCTGTCGACCAATAACAAGATAGGAACCCATGGCCAAGGCACCCAGCAAAGCCAGCCCATCACCCAGTAGGGCACCCGGGCTTATCCTAAAACCGCTGTGGGTAATGAATATAGCTCCGATGAAGGCAACCACAATGCCGAGTATCATTATCCTGGTCAGCCTTTCCCGCCACAGGAAATAGGAGATTAAAGCCACGAATAAGGGATTAGCGGTTACCAGAATCACCGAGCTGGCAATCGTAGTGTAACTAAGTGAGGTTATCCAAAGGGCAAAGTGCAGGGCTAAAAATAGGCTTGAGAGCAGCACTAATAACCAGTCACCCCGGGATAGTTTGTTTAAGGTCTCTTTAGGTCGGACGAGGAGAAAAGGGATTAATACCAGTGAGGCTAGGGTTAAGCGGTAGGTAGCAATAACAAGGGGGGGTGCCTCTGCCAAACGGATGAAAATAGCGGCGAAGGAAACGGAAAGCACCCCGACGAAGAGGATTAAATATGGTTTCGCTTTAATTCCGGTCATAAAAATCTTACACCGGCTTGAAGGCTAAGAAAGTTTTCAAATTTCCCTGAGCGCCTTGATGCAGGTATTGCACGGTTAGAGGTGTCCCAATTCTTATTGTCTCCGGGTTATTTGCCGCCACCCCCTCAATGCGGGCTACTATCCTGGCTCCTTCCTCAAGCTCCACCACCCCAATGCAATAAGGATGCCTGGTATTGTAGCCTTCTTTGACCATAAAAGGAGGACCGATAGCTATCGAAGTAAAAGCAACCAGCCTGCCCTTGCCCTTCATCTGGGCCCATTCCATTTTAAGGCTTTGGCAGTGAGGGCAAAGGGAGCGAGGGGGCACGAAGAGCCGGCCACACTTTTTACATCTTGAAGCCATGAGTTTTTCTTCACTCAAGAATTGCTCATAGGTAATATCGCTGAAAGGCCTTTCTTCGGTCACTTTATCTCCTCTCAAGAATGGTAACCGTACAGGTACCCCCGGTTCCACCGAGATTATGAGCGGCGCCAACCCTTAAGTTGGGATTCGGGATTTGCCGCTTCCCGGCTTCACCTCTTAGCTGCTTCCAAACCTCATAAAGCTGGGCTGTACCCGTGGCACCTACCGGGTGTCCTTTACATTTAAGCCCCCCTGAGGTGTTAATCGGTTTTGGCCCGTCTAATTTAGTTATACCCTCGGCCACAACCTTATAGCCTTCCCCAGGTTTACAAAAGCCAAGGTCTTCCAGGTGAATAATCTCGGCGATGGAGAAACAATCGTGCACCTCAGCAAATTGAATCTCTTCCGGATTAAGCCCTGACATCTTAAAAGCTTCATTGGCGGCATGCCTTGTAGCTTCAAAGAAGGTAAGGTCATCCACAGCATGTAAATCTAGGCCACTTCCTTGTCCGATGCCAGCAACATGCAGGGGATTATCGGTAAAGTTTTTAGCTATTTCCTCGGCTACCAGTAGCATACAACTTGCCCCGTCGCTTATCGGGCAGCAGTCAAAAAGGTACAATGGCCAAGAAACTACCGGGTTAACCACCGGGTCAAGCAGGAACTCCTGCTCATCCTTCCAGGCTGGTATTGGTTCGCCTTTGCTCCTGGCGCGTTCAATTCTGGAATCCATGATATCACGGATAGATAAATTAAACTGTGCCTTCGGGTTAAATCTGGCGTTATTATGGCTTTTTACGGTAACATTCATCAGATGCTGTCTGGTGGCTCCATACTTTTCAAAATAAGCTGTAGCCATAATAGCAAAACAGCCCGGGAAGGTAAGTCCAATCTGCCCTTCATAGGGGCTGCTTGCCAGCGCCAAACCCTCGGTAACTTCACTGGTAGTGCGTTTTGACATCTCCTCAACCCCACCGACTAAAACGATGTCGTAGAATCCAGAGGCAATGGCAAAGACACCTTCCCTGAAGGCGAGTCCGCTTGAGGCGCAGGCACCCTCTGTCCTTGTTGCCGCTTTTGGGGTATGTCCAATTAGGTCAGCTATTATAGGTCCCCAATGCGCTTGATGGGTAAAGAAATCGTTGGTGAAATTACCCAGGTAAAGGGCGTCGATATCTTTAGGTTCTAAACCCTTATCTACTGAAGCAAGCATTTCCTGGAAAGCTTCAGTAAACAGGTCCTTTGAGTTTTTATCTTTAAAGACACCAAATTTTGACAGCCCGGCACCGACCACCGCCACCCCCCTACCGAGCTTTCTTTCCCTTAGCAATTTAGACCCTCCAAATCACCTTTTGAAGCCCTCATAATCAGGACTATACCGATAGGCGTGGGATAACAGAATTATCTTTCCCAAGATTTGATAAACTCATACTGGGCTATCCCTTTGGTTGTAAACTCCCCTTCCTGCCAAGTGTTTTTCACGTCCTCCAATGCCGCAGCACGCTCCGGGCTATTAAAATATTTATCTAAGGTCTCCTTTTCCTCAAATTCATACACCGCGATGTACTGGGGAAAGGCTTCGTCGCCACCTATCCTCTTGTAACGGGTTGCTCGCTTCACCCCCGGGTACTTAAACAGCATTGGAACGTGGATCTCGTTATACCATTGGTTCCATTTCTCCTCTACCTCAGGTCGGCACTCGGTTCCGGCAATGTTTATTACCTTGATGTTACCCATTCTTTAAACTACCTCCTTTTTGTTTTATGGTTGAAATCCCTTTTTAAGCGCTTTTAGATTAAGCTCCGTCGCTTCAGGCGGGAAGCTATCCTCTTCTCTCAGTCTTTTAATAGGTGTTCAAGCCCAAGCTCACTGAGCGTCTCAGGCAAGGGTGACCCCGTCTTTCTATCCCAGCCCATCAAGTGGTAGTAATTGCTTACCATATCTTCCCAGTGAGGTTCAACAGATATGCCTTTAACTGGCCCATCCACTGGGGTGGAGCCATATCTAGGCATTGGTTTATCCATGTCGGGTGTATGCCCCGCTTTGATGTTAAATAGCCTCATTATATTTATTGCTCTACGTCCTACCTTTAAAGCCTCATCAAATGACAAATCCCAGCCGGTAGCGGCATTTAATGCTTGGGTTAGAACGGGTATATTGTGTCGCGTGGCCCAGGTGCAGGTGACGAGTGAGTCAGCAAATTGAGTCGAGCCCTTTGTTTTAGCTTCAACCCTTGAGACATCTTGCCATGAGAAACGGTCCCATTGCTGAGGTAGCCCGTAAGCAGTTATATCCCTTATCTGGGGTACCAGAGTCTCCACTGTGCCAGTACCAGTAACACATGTAGAAAGCATCTCAACCCAGCGGGCGCGGTGGTCGTGGCCTCTAGGGGTACTCGGTTTCATTGTAGAAACAGCCATGTTGATCGCTTCACCACCAATATGCTCAGCGGCATACTTGAGCCCCTCGGCCAGTATATTGCCGAATCCTCTGCGGTAGGTGATGTTTCTCAACAGGGTGAGGGTTGCCTCAGCATTGCCCCAGGTCATTTCAAGCCCATCAAGCTCCTTTGCAGTGAGCAACCCTTTCTCATAGCATTCCATCACCCAGCCCACAATCCATCCCGCCTCATTACAATCAAAGCCGAGACGATCACCCTCATTAGCAAGCATAACCGCAGCCCCAGGGTCTATCTGGCCAATCTGAGGGCCGTAGGCTGCCCACTCTTCATATTCGGGGTCCTTGCCAAAATAACCGCTATAAGGGCCCTCGGTAACTTTCAAAAATCCGGAATGTCCCGGGGCAGGACAGGCCCAGCACGGGTGGTTCTTGCGCTCGAAATGACTCCTGATATAGGGACCATCAAACTTTTCCCATTCCGGGAAGAGGTTGGTAGTGTAGTTCTTAACTGGCAATTCTCCTATTTTCAAATTACCGGGGAAGCCACGGCTGGTGCCCCACTGATAAACTATATGCTCCTTGAAGTCTTCATTAAGTTGCTTGGCAATGGCTGACACTTTTTGGGCATCAGCAACCTCGATTTTACCAGCGCTTCGTGAAACTGCTACCGCCTTTATCTTTTTGGCACCCCAGCAAGCGCCGACACCATTATGTGAGGCCGAGTGGCCCCGGTCACCGAAGACACCGGCAAATTTGACCAGATTTTCACCAGCCGGGCCAATACTAAAGACACTCATGCCGCTTTCGCTATACCCCAGTTCTTTCTTTATCGTATCCTCAATTTCCCAGGTATTTTGTCCCACCAGGTGCTGAGCATCCCTTAACTCAGCCACTCCGTCATGAACATATAGGTATTTCCAATTGGCACTAGCTCCCTGAATCAATATGCCGTCAAAACCAGAAAATTTTAGATAGGCACCGAAGAACCCGTTGGCTTGGGTGGAAGCAGCTCCGTTGTTGAGAGCACCTTTGGTCACTATTGAGAAACACCCTGTCCCGGCTATTCTGGCACCACCGAGTGCCCCAGAGCCTAGGTAGAGGATATTTTGCGGGTCTGACCAGGCTATTTTGGGGTTCACTTCCTCATAAAGATACTTTGACCCCAGCGCCGTACCGCCCACATACTTGCGTAGCACAGATTCATCCAAGGCTTCTTCCCGGACCCCTTCCTTACCCAGGTCAACCCTCAGAATCTTTCCCGTGGTCCCATAAAGTTTGCTTTTCATTGCCTACCTCCTGGACTCCAATAGGCCACTGCATCTGGGGCTAAATTTTAACCTATCTCAAGGCCCCTGTCTAGTAGCCTCTCCCTACGTGCTCTCATATCTATTTTTATTCTGTCAGACATTCCCCTTCGAAACCGATACAGAATCTAACACTGGGGTATTAGTGGATTGGATGAACCCTCTTAGCTGGCAAAGTGCTCTCTCAGATAATCAAGGTAAGACTGAAAATTCTCCAGCGATACATCTTCCGGTATAAAATGGTCAATACCAGGGAAATAGCCACCCTGGGAGAGAAGGAATGGTATCTTCCGGTCCAGTTCTTCTTTTATTGCCTCCTTCCCCTTAGCCAGGGCGCGCTTATCAATATTGCCCCATAGAATACATTGCTTACCATACTGCTTTCTTAACTTGACGGCATCCATACCGGCAGCTACCTCAAGGGGATACATCCCGTTGACCCCGCTTTCAACCCATAAAGGGATGAGCTCAGAGATGTCTCCGTCGGAATCAACGAAGATAATATCTACCCCTTTGCGGTGAAGTAGCTCGGTAACTTTTTTATAGTGGGGCATCATAAATTCCCGGAACATCTTGGGAGAGATGAGGGGTCCCCCCTTCCAGGCGATGTCCTCCCAGAAGACGGCAAAGTCCACCTGAATATCTTTAAGCACCCTCTGAATTATCTCGGTGGAGAAATACTCCATATGTGCTATCATATCGTGGACTAGCTCTGGGTCATCATAGAAGAGGTACATCAGCCTTTCCGCCCCGGTCCACTCACGCAATAGCCCGTAAAAACTGCCTACATCCACCCCCAAGGGGTAGTCCCGTTGGCTTAGGTTTTCAGCATAAGCACCCCAATCAGGATCAAGCCACCTTTCTGGGTGATGAGGGTCAAGTCGCTTCTTGTACTCATCCCAGTCGCCTCTGTTTTTCACCGGGGCATCAAGCCAAGCCGGCATCCGCTGCGGGTCATCTTTATATTGACGCAGTTTCCTCCCTCCTTCATCAATGATGACCCTGGTTCTTTCATCTTCTTCCAACACCTTAAGTTCAAAGCGGGGACGAACCGGGGGGATGAAAGGAGGACCACCTGTTTTGCCTAACGTCAGGAAAGAGGCTTCGACGTGCACCATACCAATTCGCTCAAAACCAAAGTAACCCAAGCGAGCCTTGGTTGAGGAAAGGATTTCCTTAGGCGCGCCCTCCTCTACCCAACGCTCCAGGGTTTTGTGCCACATAGCATGATTATAAGTTGAAAGAAAAAACGTATTTGGTAGCTCAAATCGAGCAATCTTTAAAAACCGTTCTCTCCCGGTCATTATTTTCCCTGCGCCTACCTTAAATATCTTCAGGAGGTTACACCCATAAACCTTAGGGCTATTTCAACTGCCTGAAAACAGTCCTCACCATAGGCATCGACACCTACCTCCTGAGCATACTCTTCGGTGAGGGATGCACCACCGACCATAATTTTCACGCCCCCTCTCAGCCCGGTTTTTCCCAAAGTTTCTAATACTGAGGGGATGTTAACCATAGTAGTGGTAAGCAGCGCTGAAATCGCTACCATATCGGGTTTTTCCTCTACTACTGCCTGATGGAATTGCGCTGCTGAGACATCAACTCCTAGGTCAATAACCTCAAATCCATTCCCTTGTAACACAAATTTGACCATGTTTTTCCCGATGTCGTGCAGGTCCCCTTCAATGGTGCCAATAACTACTTTACCTTTAGGTTTTAGCCCACTTTTGGCAATAGCTGGCTTTAGAACTTCCAGTCCCCTATTAGCTGCCCGGGCAGCAATGAGTATTTCAGGGAGATAAGCAACACCTTCCTTGAATTTTTCTCCCACTTTTTCCATCCCCCTTACCAGTCCTCTCTCCATTAACTCCTTGGCCGGGATTCCCTCATCAAGTGCCTTTTGGGTAAGCTCGGCTACCTGTTCTGCCTCCCCCTCGTCTATGGCGGTAACAATACTTTCTAAGTAGTCCACTTCCAAGTACCTTCCTTTTCAGAACTAATTGTAAAAAACCTGGGTTTATATTACCAGTCGTCAGAGTTGCAGTCGCTTAGTCTAACATGACAAAATCAAGGGCGTCAATCAGCCTTTTCCAATAGCAGGAATTGACAAGTTTGGATTACGAATTATAATAATCTTTATCTAAGTCGAAAGGGGGTGATAAAAATTAGGGATAAGTATGAGACCCTGAAATGTATCCTTGATTGTGGCATAATAGCTGCAATTCGGGCACCGGATGTTGAGCGTGGACTTAATTTGGCTGAAGCAGCCCGCCGCGGGGGTATTACTGCTCTGGAGATAACAATGACTGTTCCTGGTGCTTTAGAGGTAATCCGTGAGCTGGTATCAAGGTATGCTGATAGCGAGGTAGTAATTGGGGCGGGGACTGTTCTTGACGCCGAGACAGCGCGTCTGGCAATCATCTCCGGCGTGGAATTTGTGGTTGGTCCCCATCTTAACCTGGGGATGCTTCGGATAAGCAATCGCTACCAAAAGGTTTGCATACCTGGAGCAATGAGCGTAACAGAAGTAGTTAGCGCTATGGAGCACGGGGCTGATGCGGTAAAGATTTTTCCAGCCAGTCTTTTTGGCCCCAGAATTATAAAGGCGATAAGGGAACCACTACCTCAGGCAAGGCTAATCCCTATGGGTGGAGTAAATGTAGATAACGTAGCCGAGTGGCTTGAGGCTGGCGCAGTCGCGGTAGGGGTTGGTGGTGACCTGACCAAAGAGGCTTTAGCCAAGGGAGATTATAGCCTAACCGAACAAAAAGCAAAACAATTCATCACCCGAATTAGAGAGGCAAGGGAAAAGTTAAAGGGGGTAAGTAATGTTTGACCTACTCACATTCGGTGAGGTAATGCTCCGGCTCTCTCCACCCCACTTTCAGAGATTGGAGCAGACAACAGGCTTTGATGCTCATGCTGGCGGTGCCGAGCTAAGTGTAGCTGTTAGCGCGGCCAGGTTTGGGCTCAGGGTGGCATTTGTCACCCGCCTGCCGCGCAACCCGCTGGGGAGAATGATACAGAATAGGGCCCGGGAACAGGGCGTCGACACCTCACATATTGTATGGTCAGACGGAGACAGGCTGGGGATATACTTCCTCGAATTTGGAGCACTGCCCCGCTCAAGCGCTGTAGTTTATGACCGGGCTAATTCGGCAATATCAAAAATACAACCCGGCATGATTGATTGGGGCAATCTGTTCTCCCAAACAAGAGCCTTTCACGTGACCGGGATTACCCCCGCACTAAGCCCCGGTGCTGCCGAGACAACCAAGGAAGCCTTGAATGAAGCACGAAAGTCAGGTCTGCTGGTCAGCTTTGACCTTAACTATCGAGCCCGTCTTTGGAGCACAGAGCAGGCAAGAAATACACTTACTCCTTTGATGGAGTGTGTGGACATCCTGATTACCACCGAAGAGGATACGGCAAGGGTTTTCCAGATTGAAGGTAAAGACTACAATGAGGTAGCCCGAAAACTTGCTGAATCTTTTGGCTTCAAGGTGGTGGCGATAACAATCAGAGAGAACATTACTATATGGAGGAATTACTGGACAGCTATTGCTTACTATAATGGTAAATCTTATGCCGACCGAAAATACGATATTGAGATAGTTGACCGACTCGGTGCTGGAGATGCTTTCGCTGGTGGCTTTTTATATGGTTATCTCAGTGATGAGACGAATATTGAGCGGGCACTAAAATATGGAACCGCCGCATCGGCATTAAAACATTCAAACCCTGGTGATATCAACTGGTGTACACTAGAGGAAGTTGAGCAACTAATGGCTGGTGGGGGGAGTTTAAGGATAAGTCGCTGATCAGTTTCTCAAGAAAACAGACACCAGCTCTAAGGGGAACTTAAACAGCTGCTTCGAGGTATAGCATCTCGTTTGCCCGACATTTCGGCGACGCATCACTGTCGGTACCTCGGTAAGTTTGAGGCCCTTTTTATGGGCAAGCAGGTGTTCCTCAATATCATTGGTAAGCAAGGTGAATCCATTCGTCTATGTGTACCGGGTAGGGATAGTTCTGGTGCGGAAAAAAGGCAATGTAGAATGCCAATGCCATAATGGGGATTAGCATCAGATAATCAAATCTAAGTATCTTTTGACTATTGTCCAAATTCATCTAACATCCAAACTCGGTGCTGATTATTCTTGCCACCGCTATTATACTTGTAGTACTATATTAGCTCAAGAGGCTTAGGCGAAATGAGGAGGCAATGCTACATCAGGGGGGTTAATTTTGTCCCCAAATGTCTCTTATTGATTGTCTCTAAGTCTTGTTTTTAAGGTTATCTGTATTTTACTCTGAATCTGGTATCTCGGTTGGTGCTTTTCTTTGCTGTTATACACTTATAGAAACTCTATTTACTAAAAGAGAGGAACGGATGACCAGCTGAGGTGAGAGCGTGAAGGAAACGGGATTAAAGGTACTACCAGTAGTATTGATTATCCCCGGGAGCTAAAGTTAGGGGAGGCAGGGAAGGTGGTGGTGGGGATTATTAACCATGAATATCAGGATGTGTACTACCTTGTTGAGATACGGTGGGCGGGGACACTAGTTGAAGAGCTAGGACCGGTGATGTTGCAGCATGAGCAGGGGTGGCAACAGGAGGTGGAGGTCACTGCAGTAGAGGTAGGGGAAAATCAGAAGGTGGAATTCTTGCTATTTAGAGAAGGAGAGGAGGAGCCCTATAGGTCGCTCTTCCTCTGGCTTGATGTTAAGGAGTAGGGATGAGTATAGCCATCCTTTATCTGGTGGTTATTGCTGGCTCGGAGATAGTTACTAATCTGTTTAGTCTAGTAGCGGGTATTGTTTGCCATATCATTGTCCTGACCGGGCTCATGGTTCACTCATCGCTAGTGGCAAAGTCGCCCATTCGTGGCTTCCTTCTGGTGCTCTGTCTTGCTCCCCTGACCCGAATAATGAGCCTGTCTATGCCACTGGCCCAATTTCCTGTGCTCTACTGGTATCTTATTATCTATCCTACTCTGTTCCTGGCAGCCTGGGTAGCAATGCACCACCTCAATTTTACCGCCAGGGAAGTCGGGCTCACTGTCCAGAAGCTCCCCTGGCAGTTAGTGGTGGCATTAACCGGGATTGCCTTTGGTGTAGGCGAGTACTATCTTCTGAAACCTGAGCCATTAATTCCTGAGCTGAGCTGGGGGAATGTATTACTAGCCACCCTTGTTTTTCTGGTTGGAACAGGATTTGTTGAGGAGTTCATGTTTCGGGGGCTAATTCAACGAGCATCAATGAAGTTTTTTGGAGGGTGGGGATTACCTTATGTCGCCTTGCTCTTCGCCGTCATGCACTTGATACACTACTCAACTAATCCCTGGGATATCCCCTTCGTTTTTATTATCGGCTTATTCTTTGGCTGGGTGGTAAATAAAACAGGGTCACTCCTCGGAGTGACCCTGTCTCATGGCATTACTAATACTCTATTATATGTGGTAATACCCCTGCTAGCCTAATATCTCCACCGCCTTAATGCCTACTATCATGGCAAAGGCGATGAGGAGGGGGACTATACTTACATCAAGAGACCTGGCTAAAAATCGGGGCGAATTACTACTACTGGCGGTAGCCAACTGCCTGGCAAAAAGGAAGACAATCAAAGCAATTACTGCCACCAAACCCAACCCCACACCAAAGACCATCATGCTGGTTGTGGTTATTGAGGTTATAGTACTGGTTATAACTGTAGTAATCATTTCTTTTTACTCCTTAACAAAATTCACCTTGGCAGTTTTGCCAATTGTCCACTAGAAAATGCGTTTTGTCAATTATATACTAGGAAATGCGTTTTGTCAATAGGGTTATTGGGTTAATTTCACAAAAAATCACAAAAAAATTTCACAATAAATTAAGATAACAGGCGGAAAATGCTGTTATTAAGAGCCGAGAATGTATTTTATAATTTGCTCCCGTTTTAAAACTGTTACTGGTAACCCCGAATTTGAATTTCTTATTTCCGGTTCGGTGTACTTATCATAGACGGCACCACATTGGATACAAGAGATGTAGACCCCGTACTGGTCACAATCCAAATAGAGATTCCCTCCACAACGCTGGCACCTTTGGCTCCTTATGGTATGGAACATGTTATCTCCTTCACTGTGCAAGTAACGACTGTGATGATTGTTAAATATGACATATAAACAAGGCATAAATAACTAGGGCAAGGCATAAATATTTGATAAACGTTTTGGGGGGTAGCCAAGGGGGTTACCTATGAAGAGAGGCAAAAGATCCTGCGCAATACCGGACTGTGTTGCTAAAAGTGCCGCTCTGGGGTAGGCTCCTCCGCCTATTGTATTGACTTCAAAGACCAAGGGCAATATAATTTGTCTAAAATAATTAAATATAAAGTCGATAAAAGTCGGTTGAAAGGAGGGCAATTGAAAGGTGTGGCGAATTATATGGACGGGTGTTGCAGTTCTTCTGGTAGCTGGTGTAGCTATTGTTGGGGCATGTGGCCGCGGCGAAGGTCCGGCTGTTCCACCACGCCCTACTTATGAGGCACCGCCTGTTGAGGAGATGCTGGCGCTAGGGGAAGTAGCCGCGGTTGGTGGAATAGAGTTTACCGTTGTCGAATATATCACCTTGACGGAGATAAAAGGTCAGACACCCCTAGAAACAGGTTTCCAGTATTTACTGGTGCGCTATGAAGTAGAGAATACAACTGGAGCCGTATTAGCTCCGCCCTATATTGACGAGAATCTCTTGATTATCCACCCAGGAGGGGCGTCAGGAATACCCTCGCTTATATTCACACCTCTCGTGCCGTTACCTGACGGAAGCAGTGCTAACCACTACACTTACCGCAGTCATTTTAGCGGTGAGCTTGATGGTGGTGCATCACATAACGGCTGGGAGTGTTATCTTGTTCCCTTAGGGTTTGCTATCGCAGATACCTATGTACGGTGGACCCTTGGCAGTGGTGAGCAGGTATTCTGGAGCCTGGGTAAGAGTTGAGCTTAGTCTAGCTTTGTAGGTTGTGGCAGTTTAAAGACTAAAGGGGGGTTTTGCCTTAACCTACCCTCATTGTGTAGGGGAAGTGTCGGAACTGGCAGACGAGCATGATTTAGGATCATGTGCCGCAAGGCGTCGGGGTTCGAGTCCCCGCTTCCCCAGAGATAGCAGCTTTTGTTTAACCCTTAGCCTGCCCCAGATGTTAGATTCTCAGACATTAAAAAGAAAGGTGATTACATCCCCGTCTTGGACGGTATAGTTCTTGCCCTCATGTCGAAGAAGACCCTTCTTACGTGCCTCAGCTAGACTGCCACACTTGGCCAGGTCATCATAACTTACCACCTCAGCCCGAATAAAGCCCCTTTCCATATCAGAGTGGATTTTACCGGCCGCTTTTGGTGCGCTAGTGCCATTTTGAATTGGCCAAGCCCTAACCTCACCTGAAGCGATAGTGAAGAACGAGATTAGCCCCAATAACTTATATGACTCCCTGATGACACGGTCAAGCCCGGACTCTTTAAGCCCAAACTCAGCGCGAAATCCCCCTGCAGCCTCCTCATCCAGCTGGGCTAGCTCCATTTCCAGCTTGCCGCAGAGGGCAATAATTCGGCGGTTGCCTGTTGAGTAATAAGAGCCTAGTTCGGCTTCTAAGGTTTCAGCCTGAGGTAACTGGTCTTCACCAATGTTAACCACCACTAGTATTGGCTTGGCGGTCAGAAACTGGTAGTTAAGAATAATTCTGATTTCATCAGGGGTTAGGCTTAGCTCGCTAAGGGGTATATCCTTTTCTAAGTTAGTTTTAATTTTGGTCAAAATGTCTTTCTCTCTTAGGACAGCTTGGCGCTCAGGCTGTTTAGCTTCTTTTAAGGCTACCTCAATTCTTTCCAGCCTTCTCTCAAGCAGGGTTAAGTCAGAAAAGGTAAGTTCAAAATCTATGGTGGCAATGTCACGCTTTAGATTCACGCTGCCTTCAATATGGGGAATACTCTCATCGGCAAAGGCTCGAACAACATTAATCAGGGCATCCACATTCGTTAACTGGGCTAGCGTTTGACCGCTTACACCTTTATCTTCCTCTGCCAAGCCCTTAACTGAAGCACCGATGTCAATGTATCTTGCCTCAGCGGGGACAACTCGCTTTGGGTTGAGCATATCGGCTAGGACTTTGAGTCGAGGTTCTGGAATCTTGGCTATCCCAATATGGGGGGCTGTGCTTTCCTGAGTGTAAATTCCAGTATCAGCCTTACCTTTGGTTAAAGCATTAAAAATGGTCGTCCTGCCGCTTTTGGCTAGCCCGATGATGCCAATATCAATACTCATTGGCTTAGACCGTTATTTTTTCCTTGAGCCGGGCAATTAAAGGCTTTGTTTTATTACCTGTCTAGCCTGTTTCAGGGCGAGGTCTCTTTCCTTTAGAACTAAGGCTTCGTTGGCAGCTAGCTCAAGTAAAGCCAGGAGTGCTTCCCTGGTGCCAATACGAGCAAGCTGTTCTATAGCTTTAGTTCTTAATATAGGGGTAAGGTCCATGTCAGTGGCGATTGAGGCCAATTTCTTTAGCTCAGGAGCATATTCTGCCATCTTAATTCTCCTCTTTGCCCTGGCAATATCAGCCAGAGATGTATCTAAGGTTGAGCTTATTTTAACCCCTGCGTCTTAATTCTTCAATAGGTTTGTGATTAATAAAGTGCTAAAATAAGGAAAACACTAGGTAAGAGGCTGGTCTTGATATATATACTCTGGGGACAGGATGATTTTTCCCTCAACCAATCATTTGCCGAGATTAAAAGCAGTATTAGTGACGAACTACTGGAGAGCAATACCACTATACTTGATGGCGAGCATTTGACTTTAGACAAGCTCAGTACTGTTTGTAATGCTGCCCCCTTTCTATCTGAGAGGCGATTGGTGGTGGTTAGAGGGCTCTTAGGGCGTTTTGAACCCGCCACTAAATCTGGCCGGGGAAGGAAGGCTGTCTTGAAGGTTGCCCCATTGGAGGGGTATAAGTTATGGGTTGATTATATGACTGCGATACCTGATAGTAGCATACTGGTATTAATCGATAGCGCACTAACAGGTAATAACCCTCTACTGAAGGAACTTTCTAAGATAGCAGAAGTGAAGTTCTTCCCCTTACTTAAGGGTGCCCAGTTGCTTGAATGGATTAAGAGGCGGGTGGCAAGAGAAAATGGCAGCATCTCTTTCCCGGCAGTTGCCTTACTGGCTAAGCTTGTGGGCAGCAATCTGTGGGTTATGGCGAGTGAAATTGATAAGCTGGTTCAATATGCTTCTGGCCGCCGCATTGAGGAGGCGGATGTCAATAAACTGGTAAGCTACGCCCAACAACCCAATGTCTTTGCTATGGTTGATGCCATCCTCGGCTCTAAGGTTGGGATAGCCGAAAGGCTGCTTCAAGAACTACTACAGGCCGGAGCTGCCCCAGCCTATCTTCTGGTCATGCTATCGCGCCAGGTGCAGCGGGTTCTTCGAACCAAGGCACTAAAAGGCCAGAGGGTGCCCAGGACCCAGATTCAGAATAAGTTGGGTTTGACTCAAGATTTTGTCTTAAATAAGACCTTAGAGCAAGCCGATCGGTATACCTTGGAGCGACTGAAGCGGGTCTACCGCAAGCTTCTGGAGGCTGACCTTTCGATTAAGACCGGAAGGTACAGTGGTGAGCTTGCCCTTAATATTCTAGTCGCTGAGTTGTGCCAGTAAGTTATGGTAAAATATTAAGTAGCCCAAAACTATTGCCGTAGCTTTCGGCTGTTAAATAGAGATTAAAATGAGGTAACTTGGTGATGGAACTTTCTCTGTTGCGTCAATATGGAGAGGAATTTGAGTGGCGGCTGAGACTAAAGACTTTTCCCTTGGCGGTGAAGTTACTGGAAAAAGAGACGGACATACCTGAGGGGGCAATGAGACCGGTTAGAGATTTAGGCTACCATTTGAGCCTTTGCCAGGGTTTTGCCGCCTCACGCCGGGATGGAACACTGCTTGCCATGCTGAAAGAGGATATGTGGTGTGTTGAGCCGGTTATAGGTTACGGACTTGCCGAAGCCCCACAGTACTTTCTGCAAGGGCGGAACCGTTTCCCCGAAGATGTTGAGACCTTACAAGCGGGCAAAAATTACGCCAGCGATTTTCCTCGTTTGGAGGCTGGTAAGTGCTTAGGCGTAATGTCAGTTCCCTTGAGGAAAACCGATTTTGAGCCCGATGTGGTCATCTTTTACTCTGATTCAGCTCAATTGAGTCTGCTGCTTTTAGCCAGAGAGTACAAGGATGGGCATGACCTTAAATGTAGCCTTTCAAGCCACGCTGCTTGTGTTTATTCGGTGGTTCCGGTAATACAGACTGGGGAGTGCCGGGTTGCCATACCATGTCGTGGCGACCGCTATCAGGCGATAGCTGGAGACGACGAATTGGTTTTCACGACACCGACCTCAAAACTAGAGGATTTGATGCTGGGGCTAAGGTATCTTGAGAACTCTGGTTCCAAATTACCCAGAAACTATAGAATGAGGCGCGAGCCGGAATTGCGCCAGAGTTATATAAAAATAGCTAGAATGGTAGGTATGCAGGTAAACGGCGGTCATTTAGATTAGTATCCACTCTGTTTAAGGTTAGAGCGGAGGGGGGAGATAAAGTGGCGCCAAGCCTAAAAAGTAATGCTAGCCGCCTCAAGGAGTTATGTAGCCAGAGGCTCTCATCGCGGTGGCTGATTCTGGTCAGCAACCGCGGCCCAATTGAGTATCATCTTGCTGAGAGTGGGGAACTTGAGGCATGTCGTGGCAGTGGTGGCATGGTTACTGCTCTTAACAGTATTAGTGACTATCTGGAGCTTGAATGGATTGCCAATGCCATGAGGGAGGGGGACAGGGAGGCAGTGCGGAGAGCACAGGGGAGGCGTTTTAGGGGTCCCGAAGGTCATGAAAACCTTTATCTTCAATTTATAGTCAGCCCCCGAAGTGTGTATCATAAGTTCTATAACATCATTTGCAATCCCCTGCTCTGGTTTTTGCAGCACTACATGTGGAACTCCCCCAGAACACCTAATATCGATCGTATCACTTATGATGCCTGGGAGAACGGCTATGTCCTGGTAAATCAGGCCTTTGCCCGGGCAGTTATTACGGCGGCAAAACGGGATGAACCACCACCCCTAGTTATGCTAAATGACTACCACCTTTATTTAACCGCTGGTTTTATTCGAGAGGAAATGCCAGATTTACTGATTCAGCACTTTATTCATATCCCCTGGCCGGCACCGAGCTATTGGCGGCTACTACCAAATTTTATGTGGCAGGCAATTATGCGGAGTTTGTGTGCTGCTGATATTGTTGGCCTTCAGACTTTGCGGGATGTGGGTAATTTCCTTTTCTGTTGTGAGACGCTTATTGATGGGGCTGAGGTAGACTACCATGAGCAAGTTGTTGCTCTTAGTGGGCACACTACCAAGGTTAAAGCCTACCCGGTATCTGTTGATGTTGCCGCTCTTAAGAAATTGGCTTCGTCAGCAGCAGTAAAGGAATATGAAGCTAAATTAAAACCACTTTGTGGAGAGAAGACTATTATCCGTGTTGACCGGGCTGAACCGAGTAAGAATATTCTTCGTGGCTTTAGGGCCTTTGACATGTTTCTGGAGCGATACCCTGAGTTTTTAGGCAAAGTCAAATTTATGGCTTTCATTGTCCCGACCAGAACTCACTTGAAGCAGTATCAACGCTATACTCAGGATGTGGCTCAGCAAATAGAAGCTATAAATACTAAATACGGGACAGAAGACTGGCATCCTATTGATTATTTCTATGAAAACAATTACCCTCAGGCGATAGCCAGCATGCGCCTTTATGATGTACTGCTGGTAAACGCGGTAATTGATGGCATGAACTTGGTAGCCAAGGAGGGACCTACGGTTAATGAGCGTGACGGCGTGCTGATACTGTCGGAAACGGTGGGTGCCTGTGAGCAGTTGGGGGAAAATGCCTTGACGGTGGCGCCGGCTGACCTTGAGGGGACAACTCGAGCACTGCATACTGCCCTAACCATGCCGGCTGAAGAACGAAAGAGGCGGGCCCGGGCGCTAAAGGAGTCTATTGAAAAAGAGGATATTACGGCTTGGCTACTGCATTTACTCGAGGATATTGCTAGCTTGATTTAAGAGAGTTCTTCCGACATCCAGCCGAGGAAGCGCTCAACATCAGCTACTCCATTTAAGGTTAGATCTGCTTCTTTGGTTAGGTCTTGAGGCATTTCCTTGCTGATGACGCCTATAGCCAAACCCTGAAAATCACTTTGCGGGGTGTGGATAGCTTTGAAGGCGTCAATATCAGTGTGGTCATCCCCTATGTAAATACCACCCTCCAGGTTATAGCTTTTTATCAGCTTGAGTGTGGCCGTACCCTTGTTTACCCCTATATCGGGTAGAAGGTTTATTACCATCTTACCTTCCATAATCTGCAAGCTTCTTGCCTGAGGTAAGCTCTTCACTGCGGTTAGGATTCTCTTCATCACTGACTCGGGTTCCAGGCAAAGGCGGTAGTGAATGGAAGCTGTGATTCCCTTGTCCTCAATAATAATCCCCTCACCCGAGAGGCTTGGGGTTAGCTCTTTGAGAACGGTTTTGATAACTTGAGAATAGTCCTTGGTATTTTGGGCAAGTTCGTAGTCCCCTTCACCCAATCGTTCTAGACCGTGATTACCAAGGTAGACCATGCCGTCAATTCCTATCATCTCTTTTATTTGAGTTGCCGGCCGGCCTGAGATAGCAGCTATCAAGGTTAGCTTGCGGCAGAGGATAGTAAGATAATGACGGCACTTCGGGGAAACAGTAGCCTCATCAGGACTAGAAGTTGTCCTGCTTATGGTGCCATCAACATCAGTGATAAGTCCAAAGCGGGGCTTTTTCAGGACTTCTCTAATTAAATCCAACTTACCAAAAACGTATACCACCGCTTAAGTAATCTAGCAGGTAGCCTCCTCTTCGTCAACCTCAGGCTCGACAAATAAATTAAGATAGGTTAAAGTGGTATTTTAGAATGGGCAAGGTTGACAAGCCAGACCTTCCGGTTTTAGCCATAGACCTGGGCGGAACCAAGATAATTGCTGCCATTATCTCAAGTAACGTTGAGATTCTAGCCAGAGACTATCACTTAACTTTAGCTTCCAAGGGACCGCAAGCGGTAATTGACCGGGTAATTGCTTGCATAGACCAGCTCCTCGGTAAAAACAACGTCGAGCTATCTCAAATAAGTAGTATCAGCATTGCCGCCGCCGGGGCTGTAGATTCAAGTAGGGGGCTGGTAACCTCTTCACCACACCTGCCCGGTTTTGATGATGTTCCCTTGAGGGATATTGTTAAGGAGAAATGTGGAGTTAATACCTTCCTCTTAAACGATGCTAGTGCCGCTGCCCTGGGAGAACATAGATTTGGGGCCGGGAAGGGGGTAAAAAACCTCATTTACCTTACGGTGAGCACTGGCATTGGCGGGGGCATTATCATTGATAGAAGGTTATACCTTGGCCTATCTGGTACCGCCGGAGAGGTAGGGCACATGACCATTGAGGTTAATGGCCCGGGCTGCAGCTGTGGCAGTAAGGGTTGCTGGGAGCAACTGGCTTCAGGCACTGCTTTGGCTCGGGAAGCAGTAAGGCGTATCAGGCAGGGGGAGGTTTCTTCTCTAACTGAGATGGTGAGGGGTAAGCTTCGGAATATCACTGCTGAGAAGGTGTCAGTGGCTGCTCAGGGTGGGGACCCTCTAGCACTGGAGGCTATCTCTGAAGTAGCCTATTATCTGGGGGTGGGGCTGGCAAATCTGGTTAATATCTTTAATCCAGAAATGATTATTATCGGTGGCGGGATGGCCAAGATGGGGGAGCTACTGCTTAAGCCAGCAAGAGAGGTAGTGCTTAAGCGGGCTTTTAGGCTACCGGCTCAGGCGGTGAATATCGTCCCATCACAGCTTGGGGACGATGCTGGGGTAATTGGGGCGGCTGTCTTTGCCCTCAAAGACCTTGAGAGTAAGCTAGAGCTTTCAGATTATCTGCAGTAACTACCTTGAGTTTCAAACTTGACATAACTTTTCATTGACAGCCTTTAGGTCTTAAACTAAAATCGTATATAACTATCTTTCTTTATTCCTAACTATTGGAGGGTAGCTTTAGTGACCAGTGATGAACTTCGAGCCTCATTTTTAGACTTCTTTAAAGAGAAGGGACACAAGATTATTCCCAGCTCTTCACTCATACCCCAGGGTGACCCCACATTGCTCCTGACTACTGCCGGAATGGTACAGATTAAGCCTTACTTCTTAAAAGAGGCAGTACCGCCGGCGCCACGCCTGGCGTCTTGTCAGAAGTGTTTCCGCACCACTGATATTGAATCGGTAGGTAATGCTACCCATCTTACCTTCTTTGAGATGCTGGGTAACTTTAGTGTTGGTGATTACTTTAAGCAAGAGGCTATTGCGTGGGCATGGGAGTTTGTTACCCGGCGCTTAAAACTGCCCCCGCAGCGTTTGTGGATAACTATCTTTGTTGACGATGAGGAGGCTTTTAACTTCTGGCGGGAACTGGGCATTTCGGAACAGAAAATACTCAGGTCTGGTGAGAAGGACAACTTCTGGGGACCAGCCGGAAGTTCTGGACCCTGTGGACCATGTAGTGAAATTCACTATGACTTCGGGGAAGGGGTTGGCTGCATGAGGGCTTCCTGCGGTCCGAATTGTGATTGCGGTCGCTTTTCCGAGATTTGGAACCTGGTATTTACCCAGTACAATCAAGACGAACAAGGGAATCGCACCCTTCTGCCCAGCCCTAACATTGACACCGGTATGGGGCTGGAAAGGACAGCGGCGGTGGTGCAGGGTAAGACCTCGCTTTATGAGACTGACCTCTTTGTGCCACTAATTAAGCGGATAACCGAGCTATCCAGGAAGAAATACGGCTCCGGTGAGGAAACTGATAATGCGATGCGGATTGTTGTTGAGCATGCCCGGGGGATTACCTTCCTCATCGCTGATGGGGTAATCCCCTCAAACGAGGGCCGGGGCTATGTGCTGCGTCGGCTACTGAGACGAACCGCACTTTTCGGCAGAAGATTGGGTATGGCTCAGCCATATCTTGCTGAAATGGCTAAGGCTACTATCAAGCTTATGGGGCATGTTTACCCTGAGATAGCAGAGAGGCAGGATTTCATCACCAAGGTGGTTGAACTTGAAGAGGAAAGATTTGGGGAGACGCTGAGTGTTGGCCTTGAATTACTGGATAGGACGATGGAAGAGGTAGCCAGTAAAAAGAAGGGGGTAATTTCCGGTAAAGAGGCATTTAAGCTCTACGATACCTTCGGATTTCCAGTAGAGCTAACCAAGGAGATTGTGGCTAAATCAGGCTTCTTGGTAGATTTAGAAGGTTTTGAGAAGGAGATGGAAAAGCAGCGTGAAAGGGCCCGGGCAGCACATAAATTTGATGTAACTTTGAAGGAATCAGCCCAGTTAGCTGACCAACTCGGTATTAAGGAAACCCCGTTTGTCGGCTCTAGAAGCCTGAAGCACAAATCTGTTCTTATCAACCTCTTGGTTGATAGTAAGTCCGTAGAAGAAATAAAAGAGGGGCAGGAGGCGAGTCTCGTTTTAGAAACCACTCCTTTCTATGGGGAAACGGGAGGACAGGTGGGGGACACTGGCCAGATACGGGGCAGGAGCGGGCGCTTTTCAGTGACCAATACAGTTCGTGTTCCACCTAATATTACAGTTCATCAGGGTTATATGAGCCAGGGCGGTCTGGCTTTAGGTGATAGGGTTGAGGCTGCGGTGGATGAAGAGAGGCGGCTTGATATTGCCAGAAATCACACCGCCACCCATTTGCTTCAGTTTGCCCTGCGCCAGGTTCTAGGTAAGCATGTTGAGCAGCGGGGCTCACTGGTAGCCCCGGAGCGCTTTCGGTTTGACTTTTCTCACCTTGAGGCGCTGGAGGCTGAGGAAATGGAGCGGGTGCAGCACCTTGTCAACGAGAAAATCCGCCAGAACCTGCCGGTATATGCTGAAGAGCTTCCGTATAAAAAGGCGATTGAGGAAGGGGCGATTGCCCTGTTTGATGAGAAGTATGGCGATGTGGTTCGGGTGCTTAAGATAGGAAGACCTCCTATAAGCTTGGAGCTATGTGGTGGCACCCATGTTAGGGCTACCGGTGAGATAGGTCTCTTCCAGATTACCGCTGAGATGAGCATTGGTGCCGGGTTGCGCCGCATTGAGGCGATTTCCGGTAGGGGGGCTGAGGAATGGCTTAAAGAGCGTCTTTTGAGTTTGGAGGCTATTGCCCGGTCTTTGGGAACTACTACCGAAGAAGTTCAAGATAAGCTCAGTGACGTCGTCGCTGAACTTGATAAGGAGCGCCAGCAGACTCTAGCTCTGGAGAGAGAACTGGCTAAGAGGGAAGTCGAGTCGCTTTTAACTCAGACAGAGGTAGTTAATGGAGTGAGGATATTGGTGGCTAGGGTGGCGTCTTCTCGGATGCAGATTTTGCGTGAGATGTCTGACCTGCTCAGGGATAAACTTAAAAGTGCAGTGATAGTCCTGGGCACAATTTATGAAGATAAACCCGCTTTTATTGCTGCGGTGACCCCGGATTTGGTAGCTAAAGGTTACCATGCCGGGGAAATCATAAGGCAGGTGGCAAATGTTACCGGGGGTGGTGGCGGTGGTAAACCAGGCCTGGCTCAGGCTGGTGGTAAATACAAAGAAAAGCTTGATGAAGCCCTAAAGAGAGCCAAGAATCTTATTGAGTCTGGGAGGCTTAAAGACGCGTAGTTTGGGTCTTGATGTTGGTGATAAGAGGATTGGGGTCGCTTTAAGCGACCCTGAGGGAATACTGGCTAGCCCCTTTACTATCATTAACCGCCAGGATGAGAGCCTGGATATAGAGGCTATTGCGGGTATTATTAGCCAGCACCAGGTTAAGCAAGTTATCGTTGGGCTACCGCGCTCTATGGATGGTAGCCTGGGTAAGCAGGCGGAAAAGGTAAAAGCCTTCACCGAGAAGCTATCAAGCCGCATTCATCTTCCAGTTGAATTTAGGGACGAGCGCCTGACAACAATATTAGCAAAGTACCTGATTCGGGAAACTGGCAGAAGGGCTAAGCGAAAAGTTCAAGATGATGCCATAGCGGCAGCGCTTATTCTGCAAAGCTATTTGGATGAAGAGCGCTAGATGGGGTTGTCTTAAACCTTCTGCTAGACCTCTAGTTTGTCAAGGCATTTGACGTGGTTAGCTGATTCTTTAGGTTACTTAGAGGTTATTTAAGAGACTTGGTCTAATTTAAGCCTGCCTCAAAGGAGGACTGGTTAAATTTATCAGACAGTTAGGAACTATATTGAGGTATTAAACCCCCGCCCAAGCGGTCTTTTGACCTTTATTGGTGTGGGTGCAGCTATTGTAGCTTCAGGTGGATACCCCTCTTTAAGTAGGCTCTTTCTGATACTTGTAACGATTTTGCTTGCCAGTGCTGGGGCTAACGGACTGACCAATTATTTAGACCGTGATATTGATGCCCGGATGGAGCGGACAAAACACCGTGCTCTACCATCAGGGCGAATAAGACCACCAGAGAAGGTATTGCCTTTGACGGTAGCTCTGGTCATTATCGGCCTGGGCCTAGCCTGGCATCTTCATCCGCTTGTCTTTGTGGTCGACCTTATTGGTACCATAGCGGCTGTAGTTTTCAGAAAAAGGGCAACCTGTGTTTTCCCGCAAGGGGCTATTTCCAGTTGTACCCCGGTTCTAATGGGGTGGCTTTCATTTGAGGCTACTTTTAGCTGGGAAATAGTGCTCCTCTGCCTTCTTATCGCCTTGTGGCTGCCGCTTCATGTCTGGAGCATCATGGTGGCAAACCGCCAGGATTACCTTAATGCCGGGATTAGTTACTTCCCGGTAAACTGGGAGGTAAAAAAATCAGTCAGGGTGTTTCCGGTATTCTCGGTAGGGCTTTATATTACCTCCATTGCCCTCTATTTTGTGGGCGGCTTTTCCTGGCTTTACCTTATAGCAGCCAATTTACTCGGTATTACCATGGTCTATGCCAGCTTGCGCTTAGTTCTATCCAGTGCCTCTCGGGATGCCTGGAGGCTCTATAAGCTATCTGCCTTCCCCTATTTGGGTCTGCTTTTTCTTTTCCTGTGTCTGGATATCTGGCTTTTGTGGTAGTATTCTGTCGGTGATGCCGAAGGCTTTTTATGATGAACCACTTCCATTTAATAAAAACCTGCTCTGATAGTTTAGCCCGCGCCGGGGAGCTCAAGACACCGCATGGCTCGGTTGAGACACCGGTATTTGTGCCGGTAGGAAGCCAGGGGGCAGTCAAGACACTCACCCCCCAGGAGCTTAAGGCTTTAGGTATAGGGATGATACTGGCTAATACCTATCATCTCTATTTAAGGCCGGGTATTGAGGTAATTGAAAGGATGGGGGGGTTACATCAGTTTATGGGCTGGGATGGGGCAATTCTCAGCGATAGTGGTGGCTATCAGATATTTAGCCTGGCACCACTACGTAAGGTCAGTGATGAGGGGGTTACCTTCCGTTCCCATATTGACGGTAGCCAGCATTTCTTTACCCCAGAGCTGGCGATTAAGGTTCAGCAGGCTATTAGAGCCGATATCATTATGACCCTGGATGAGGTCCCAGCCCATGATGATAGCTTAGAAAAGGTGCGGCAGGCAATGGAGAGGACGCAGCGCTGGGCAGAGAGGTGTAAGCGGGCTCATGAGCGTGGTGACCAGATGCTATACGCCATTGTGCAGGGCGGGCTTTTCCCTCAGCTGCGGCGAAAATCGGCTGAATACCTTACCTCTTTAGGCTTTGCTGGCTATGCTATTGGCGGCTTGAGTCTGGGGGAAGCCAAAAAGGTGACCTTAGCCATGATTGAGGAAACGGTAACTTTTTTGCCGCAGGATAAGCCACGCTACCTGATGGGGGTTGGTTCCCCGGAGGATTTATTAGAGGGTATCGCCAGGGGGTGTGACTTGTTTGACAGTGCTCTGCCGACTCGTGTTGCCCGAAACGGTGCCCTCTTTACCTTAAAGGGTCGGCGCAATATTCATCATAGTGCCTTCAAGCAGGCAAAGGGGCCAATCGAGGCTGATTGCAGTTGCTATACCTGCCGCACCTTCTCGGCGGCTTATCTGCACCACCTGTTTAACTCAAATGAACTCTTAGCCTACAGGTTAGCTACGATTCATAATCTAAATTTCATTGGCAGCCTAGTAAGCAAAGCCAGAACTGCCATCCTTAATGGTACTTTTAACTCTTTTAAAGATAGTTTCCGGCTAAACTATAGGACTACCGACGAAGAGATAAGGCTTGAGCAGAAGCATAAGTGGCTAAAGTCGCGCCGTTTAAGGAATAAAGAGTAGCTTCTTATGCCTTGGCTTGCTCATTACGGATTGTCTTTACCCTTACCCCTTTAAGTACCTCTTCAGCTTCAGCAACGATACGCTCAATTAATTCAGCGCAGGTGGGTATGTCATCTATCCGGCCGCAGTCCTGCCCAGCAAGCATAATCCCGTCCTCGTCACCACTAATTATTGCCCGCCTGAACTCAACCATTCCAACTGGGATTAAGGCAAGTCCACTTAAGCCGAGCTTCTGGGTTTTACCCATTCTAAAGACACCGCGTACCAGCTCCCATAGTGAAAGCTTTAGTTCTCGTTTGAGCCTTAAGGCATTGGACAGCGATTCTATCAGCGGCAACCTTCGTTGGACGACACTTTCGGTTTTTTTGGTTTTTAGTGCCCGGGAAAGAAGCCCATCAAAGCGGTCGGAGAATATGGTATCTTCTACACCTGCCCTAAGTAGGAGCTGTTTGTAGTTTTGATGAAGGATGCACTCTTTAGTTAAAGCAAATCTGGTGCCCATGGAGATGCCGTCAGCACCAAGTATCAGGGCAGCAGCCAGAGTCCTGCCATCGCAGAAGCCACCGGCTCCAATAATAGGCACCTTTACTTGATTGGCAATAGTAGGTAAAAGTACCAGTGAACTGACGTTACCGGCGTGGGCGGCAGCTTCATAGCCGGTAACAATAATGGCGTCAGCACCATCTTGTTCAGAACGCTTGGCATGCCTCTCCAGTGCTACCGTAGCGATAACCTTGCCGCCATACTGGTGGACGGCTTTGATAATCTCGGTAGCCTTGCCCAGGGCGTAATTTACTACCGGGACTTTTGCTTCAAGTATGGTATCTACTAAGTCTGTGGCACCGGGGATTAAGAGGGTTATATTCACCCCGAAGGGTTTGTCAGTAAGTGACCTAACTTCTTTAATGGCTGCTTCGAGTCCCTCGGCGGTATAGGGGGAGCCACCCAGGATGCCGAGTCCACCGGCATTGGAGACGGCGGCTGCAAGCTCGGGTGTGGTGACGTAGCTCATCCCCGCCAGAATAATGGGGTATTTTATGCCCAATAGCTCGGTTATCCTTGTTTCCACTTCTAACCTCCTCCAAAACATCAATCAAGGTGGCTAGCCTTTGGCTGAAATCTGGCAGATTTTTACCTCTCCCCAGAGTCCCATCTTGTCAGCAATGATAATTACTGCACCCTTTAGTCCCCGAATTTCTTGGGCAAACTCAATACCACTCTGGATGTCAGAAGGCTCTTTAATTAAGTTTCCGATGGCGGTGGCGGCAGCGTCAGCCAGAGTAGCCGATTTTGAAAGCGCTATCACCGCGTCAGCCTTCCCGTAACTTAGTGAGTGGCCTACTGTTCCCGAAGAGGTGCAGATGCCTAAGGGGGTATCTTTGGGGTTAATTTCCAGCCCAATTTTGCCGCTTAAGGGGGACGAGCCGGCATAAATGCCGATCAGCCTTTTTTTGAGGCTTTTAAGGTAAATATCGCCCCCGTTTTCAACAATTACCTCGGGTGAAAACTCCAGTAGTTCCTGAGCGACAAACTCGGCTATCGCCCCAGCTACCGAAGCCATGGGACCGATGCCAACTTTGGTCGTTGACTCTACCATTGCCTTTACCATGAGTGGCGCCTCGGGAGTTAAGGGGAATGGCTCAAGTGAGGTCAGAAAGGCAGGGTGTTTTGCAATGTATTCTTCTAAGATATTACGGTATTTTAATACCAGCTTGAGGGCTTTTCTTTTGAGGTCTTTTTTGGCGCGAATATATAAATCTGTCTCCTTGACGACTACATTAAACGGGACCAGGTCACTATCTTTAATCCAGTGGCGATAGGTTCTAGGCTGATACATTGACTAAAAGTGTACCTCCATGGCTCGCGGAGGGCAGGCTTTGATACATAGTCCACAGGCAATGCATTTTTCATCATCAAAATTAACCTGTCTAGTTTTA
>JAUVZV010000038.1 GCA_030602375.1 Chloroflexota bacterium
GGCACAGCTTACCGGGTGGCCCATCCAGGTGTGCCCGTGGTAGAATGGCCCCTCCCGGGCTTGAATAAATTTAGAGGCTATCTCCTCCTTGATGACCGAAGCCCCAAGGGGTATGTAGCCGCTGCCCAGTTGCTTGGCGACACTCATTATATCGGGGACAATATTCCAGTGCTCGCAGCCGAACCACTTACCGGTGCGGCCAAAGCCGCAGACCACCTCATCCATAATCAGTAGCACGCTGTAGTTATCGCAGATTTCACGCACCATGGGGAAGTATTCGGGTGGGGCGACACCTCCTCCCGCCTGGGCGGAGATGGCATCCACCACCACTGCCGCCACCGTGTCGGGGTCCTCAAACTGGATGGTTTGTTCTATCTGTTTGACGCAGAGGAGGCCACACTCGGGGTATTCAAGACCGAAGTCGCAGTGGTAGCAGTAGGGATAGGCAACATGCAGACAGCCATGGAGCAGAGGCTCGTATAGATGGGGTTTAAAGAACCAGTCCCCACCGATGCTGATGGCACCGAAAGTGCCGCCGTGATAGCACCCTTTGCGGCTGATGAACTTAAATTTTCTAGGGTTACCGGTGCGCTGGTGATATACCCTTGATAGTTTTAGTCCGGTCTCATTAGCCTCAGAGCCTCCGGTAACAAACATCACTTTATTCAGGCTGCCTGGTGCCAGCTGGGCTATCTTGGTAGCCAGATTTATGGTGGGAACGGTGGCATTATTGGCGAAGGGGTTTAGGAAATGAAGCCTTTTCGCCTGTTCCCAGGCAGCATCGGCAATCTCTTTTCTGCCAAAGCCGACGGCAGCTACCCAATCAGCCGAACATACTGAGATATATTCCTTGCCTTCAGAATCCCACACCCGGGCCCCTTTGCCTTCAACTAGAATCTGCAGATTATCTTTGTTTTCATCCTCTTTGGCTAGGCGCGGCAGCCAGAGGTACTTAAAGGCACGCTCTCTAAGGTCGGTCATCTCCTCTGGAGTTAACATTGCAGCCTCTGGCTCAGTCCGGTGCTGCATTTTTACCCCCTTTAAATTTGTTCTGCGGAATATCTTTAACCTCAGTCACTTTCAAAGGCAAAAGGCTGCTTCTTTAAGGCAGGTCTTTTTATCTTCTTAATCTTGAGGTCCCCTCCTCACAAACTCCAGAACAACACCGCCAATTTCGTCGGTCTCAAAGTAATCAAAACCGTCTGATGGTCCCCTGCCCTGCTGGGTGGGCTTTACCCCTTTCTTAAACAGTTTTTCTGACTCTTCCTCAAGATTGTCAAGGAAGAAGCCAAGGTGCTGCAGCCCCTCGCCACCGGTTTTCCTTAAGTACTCCCAGTAAACAGACGGCCCTTCGACCGGCTGCAAAAGCTCAAACTCTAGTGGCCCAAGCTGGGTTATCAGTGCCTTGGTCTTAAGCTGCACTGGGGTACCCCTCACCCATTTATCGGTGATTACTATTTTCATCGGCTTAAAGGGCCCAACACCTAACCAGGCATAGTGTTCCACGGCTTTGTCTATATCAGTAACCACCGAAGCTGCCTGGTGGAGCACGGCAAACGGGTTACCATCGGCTTTGGTTTTGGCTATTTCAACGCCTTCTGGTTTTTGAATCAGCTCAAAAACAACACCTCCGACGCGGTCGGTGTCAAAGTAGGTATAGCCGCCCTTGTCGCTTTTACCTTTCTGAGTAACGTTTATTCCCTGACTGGTTAGGTTTTTCTCCTCCTGGTCAATATTCTCCACAAAAAAGCCCAGGTGGTGCAGTCCCTCCCCTTTCTTATCCAGAAAGTCCTGCCAGATGGACGGTCCACCAAAGGGTTGAATTAGCTCAAAATCTACCTCCCCCATATTGGTTAATAGAAACTTTGCCTTTGCCGCAACGGGTTTGCCTTGATATTCGTGGTAGGTCACAATCTGGCGTGGTGGTCCGAAGGGGCCGATACCCAATGAGGCATAATAGTCAACTACCTTGTCTATGTCCCTAACTACTGCCCCTACCTGCCCCACTTTAGCAAACGGTGAATTTTTTATTGGTTCCATTTAACTCCTTTCTATAATATTTTATTTAAAGAATTCAAGTTATGATATCATTTTAGCCCTTTATTACCCCGAGGGGTACTGCCCTAGCTACCTTGCGGGAGATGCCGGCTTTATGGGTTACATCAACGACTTCATTAACATCCTTGTAGGCTTCTGAAGCCTCCTCAGCTAGTGAAGGGATATCACCGGTCTTAACTGTAATTCCCCTAGCCGCTAAAATCTGGGCGATGTCAACGCCGCGCAGGCTGCGCTTAGCCCCGGCACGGCTTTGCACCCTGCCGGCACCGTGGCAAGTAGAGCCGAAGGTCTCTTTCATCGCTGTCTCGGTGCCCACGGCTACATAGGAACATCGCCCCATGTCTCCGGGGATTAAAACCGGCTGACCAATACGCTGGTAAATATCAGGGACATCCGGGTGTCCGGCGGGGAAGGCTCTGGTTGCACCCTTACGGTGGACACAAAGGGTTTGCTTTATGAGATTGGTTTCGTGTTCCTCTATCTTGGCGATATTGTGAGCCACATCGTAAATCTGCTCCAGCCCCAGCTCTTTCTTGCTCTTACTAAAGACCTTAATAAAGGACTCCCTGACCCAGTGGGCGATACACTGTCGGTTGGTCCAGGCGTAATTGGCAGCGCAGGACATAGCGGCAAGGTAATCTTTTCCCTCAGTTGAGTTTATCGGGGCACAGGCAAGCTGGCGGTCAGGTAGCTCAATACCGTATCTTTTTACTGCCTCCCCGAGTAGTCTGACATAGTCACTGCAGACCTGGTGTCCGAATCCCCGCGAACCGGTGTGAATCAGGACAAGCACCTGACCGGCCTCATTGATACCCATGCCTTTAGCCAAGTCCCGGTCATATATCGCATCAACCACCTGCACTTCAAGGAAATGATTGCCTGAACCCAAGGTGCCCAGTTGCGGGATGCCGCGCTTTTTGGCCTTGTTGCTTACCTTAGCCGGGTCAGCCCCTTTCATACCGCCATTATCTTCAGTCACCACAATATCCTCGGCCTCACCAAATCCCTTTTCTACTGCCCAGCGACTGCCTTTTATCAGGACTTCATCCAGCTCCCTTTCATTGAGCCTTATCTTACCGGTGGAACCTAGCCCGGAGGGAACGTTGGTAAAAAGGGCAGCCACAATCTCTTTAATTTTTGGCTGTACCTCTTCCTTGGTCAGGTTTGTCCGCAGCAGCCTAACGCCGCAATTGATATCAAAGCCGACACCGCCGGGCGATACCACGCCGTCTTTTACTCTGGTGGCAGCAACCCCGCCGATGGGGAAGCCGTAGCCCCAGTGAATGTCGGGCATAGCCAGCGAGTGGTCGACGATACCGGGCAGGAAGGCTACATTGGCTACCTGCCCGAAGACCTGTTCTTGCCAGATATGGCCAAGCATTGACTCGCTAGTGAAGATTAAGCCAGGTACCGCCATGCCAGGCTTATAGGACTTGGGGATTTCCCAGCGGTAGTCATCTATTTTCCTTAGTATTCCCTGCCACGGTACTGCCATCTCAACTCTCCACTAAATATCAAATAATACCTGAACCTGGAAACCATCACTTATTAAAACCTTCAGCATGTGGTAGGTGGCTGCCTTGACTCCAATTTTTAGTTTGTGTTTTGAGCTTTCTACCTTCTCCCCGTAGCAGCTGGCTTTAAGTTGGGTGTGGCTAAGCTTAATAATATCAAACCTCTTAAATAGAAGGTTCTCAGCGTCAAATAAATAGATGAGCTCATTTAACCATTCTACCAAGAGTGCCTCCTGGTCAAAGGCGGTTAGCTCTACATCCCGGTGCAGTATCTCTTCAATTCCATCAAGCTCAGTAATCAGGTAAAAGAGGCCTCTAGCGGCATTTGAGAATGCCTCCTTTAAGCTTGAGCCATGGGCCTTAATACCAATATCAGCGGTGTGGTCTATAATCTCAAACTCTTTTTTCATCGCTATAGACTATCTTATCATATTATACCCTGGGCAAGGCAAGGACAAGCACTAGGTTTAACTTTGAGCTTTTTAAAGTATCTAGTATAATAAAAGTTGATAGCTAAATTTAGAGTCGGAGGGCTTAAGATGGGTGAGATAAGAAGTGCCCGCGAGATAGCCATGGAAAAAGTGGCAAAACTAGGTGAGCCGACCGACGAAGAGCGCTGGCAGTGGAAATATGTCCCGGAAGGGGAAAAGCTGGCGGTGCGGTATCTTAAGCAAGACCTGAGTTTGGTGATTGAACTCGGTAAGTATGATGATAAGGTGGTTAAATATGTCAAAGAAGGTATCGGCAGGATACTGATAAACAATATTACTTTGCCCAAAGATGAGCCAGCCAAAAAGAATAATAGAAAGGTAATGGACGGCTTAAAGAACTTAAAGAGTGACAAGGTAGCGGTGGAGAATGTTTATAGCAAGATAAGGCATATCTTTAGTCACTATCTGGAGCAGGGTGCGGAGCAAAGAAAGCAGGCTTATGAACAACTCAAGGCTGAATTTGAAACCAAGCTTAAGCAGGCAATGGAGCAGCAACTCGGCTTGTTTGCTGGGGTAAGAATAGATGTGGAAAAACACCCTCAATTTCGGGATGAGTGGCGCAGGATCACTTCTCAGCTCGACTCGCAATACCTTCAGCTGTTAAACGAATATAGGCAGGAGCTTTTAAGCATAGCCTAGGCTCCTAAACGGTGTTTGGCGGGGAAACTAATGGATATTGATAAGAGGCTTAAGCAGGCGGTTAAGCATACCCAGATATTAAGGTCGCCGAAGCAGAAACTTTCAACCTTCGGTACCACCAACATCTACTACTATCTGCTTACTGAGCCCGTTTATTCTGAAATGGTATCGGGCTTAAGCGAGACGGTGATTAGGGAGGGGAGGGTAATCGCCCAGAAGCCGAGGATTGTAACCCCCTATTACCTCACCCGGCTTGAGGGGTTTAGTAGTGATGCCCGTCGATACTTTGAGACGCTAACCAAGACTTATGGGCCAAATGCCCCAGGCCTATTTTACACCTACAAAAATGAACCTAAAGAGCTTAACATTGTGTCCGAGAGCTTGCTTATCGTAGCCGGGAAGATAAACGCCGAGATTGAGCGGCGTAAAGACCCCCTGACCTGTATTATCAAGGGGGAGGATGAGCTTTGGGACGTGTCACTGATGAAGTTTATTTTTGAGATGACCCGAGGCTCCCTGGAGGATAATATACTTCAGCTCGGTTCCAGAGGGCTACTAGATATAGATGCTGCTGGTATTCCAGCCCAGGCTAGGTTAGGGATTGAAGAGCTTTTCAGTAAGGTCTCAAATGGTGAAATTGAACCGGGTGAGCTAAAAGGGGAGCTTGACCGCTGGAACCTGTTTGAAGAGTATGAAGACAGATTTTACGCTATTTTCAAAAAGAAGTGACTGGGGTAACCGAGGGTGAAGATTTCACTAATTGAGGCTAGAGACTTGTCTGAGGCATGGTTTCTCTGCTTGCGTAAGGTATTGACTGAGGGCTATGAGTATAAGATTGACCGGGGGAGCTACGCTGGCCAGCGCCGCAAAGAGCTTGACTTTGTCATTGTCCAAGTCAGAAATCCAGGAACAAGACCTTTGATACCTGATGTGCCCCAGGGTGTGCCACCACCTAGTACTATGGAGTATATAGAAAGCTATCTTCCCTACCTTATGACGGCACATAAAGCTGAGGGAGAGCAGTATACCTACGGTCAGTATTTGGAGGAGCAGATACCTAAGGTAATCAAGATGTATAAGGAGGATGGCTACAATACC
This sequence comes from Chloroflexota bacterium, assembly GCA_030602375.1. Lineage (GTDB taxonomy): Bacteria > Chloroflexota > Dehalococcoidia > Dehalococcoidales > JAUVZV01 > JAUVZV01. The sequence goes on from JAUVZV010000038.1 coordinate 5,801, forward strand.
AATCAGGCCTATATGACAGTGGGCGATGAGCGGTCTATTTCTCTTTCCGACCCGCCTTGCCTGAGGGGGATAGATACCAGAGTTCGGGACGGCAGGCTTAATTTCATTGTTTATTTCCGGTCATGGGATTTGTGGGCTGGCTTTCCCTCAAACCTGGCGGCGATTCAACTCCTGAAAGAGTATATGGCAAGTGAGATTGGGGTTGGTGATGGCGAGATTATTGCCCTGAGCAAGGGTTTGCACCTTTATCAGTATAGCTGGGGGTTAGCTGAGGCTGCCGCCGGGATGGGGTGAGGGTTGGGATTGAACGAAATAGATGCTGTCTCCGGTATGATTTTAAGGTCAAAGAGGGTCGTTGTCTTTACCGGTGTCGGTATCAGTACTGAGTCCGGCATTTCTGATTTTCGTAGCCCGGGAGGGCTTTGGGACAGGTTTGACCCCAACCAGTTCAATTATCAAAATTTTCTTGGAAGTGAAGAAAGCCGGGAGAAGATGTGGGAATTCTCAAAACAACTCTACCCTCAGGTTGTCCGGGCCAAACCCAATGCCGGTCACCTAGCCATTGCTGAGCTTTGCAAGCTGGGTAAGCTTGATTGCGTGATTACTCAGAATATTGACTTCCTGCATCAAAGGTCTGGAATTGCGGAAGAAAAGGTAATTGAGTTACACGGGACACTGAAATGGGTTGTTTGTCTTAAATGTGGTGGCAAATATCCAAGGGAGCAAATTCAAAAGCGACTTGAGGCGGGGGAGAAAGTTCCCCGCTGTGAAGGATGTGACGGAATCACTAAGCCAGCTACGGTTTCCTTTGGTCAGCCGATGCCGGAGAGGGAAACCCGCCAAGCCGAGGCAAGGTCGGCAGCTTGTGATTTTTTCCTGGTTGCCGGCTCATCTTTGGTAGTCTATCCTGCCGCCCAGATGCCAATTATTGCCAAAGAAAATGGTGCCGCTTTGGTTATCATTAACCTGACCGAAACACCCCATGATGGGTATGCCGATATTGTAATTCACCGAAAGACGGGACCAGTACTTTCTCAAATAGTGGCGCAGGTGAAGGCAAGACTGAATTGAAGATAGGACTAGCTCTCATGGCCGGTTGGTTATCACTTTGCTTGGTCGGTGTTGGCTGTGCTTCTAAGCCGGACCTTGACCACTCCCTTAACTCAATTGTAAAACCGTACCGTTTCAGCATTTTGAAATGGGAACTTAATACCTTACTCGGTACCTCTAGTTACGATAAAGAGGCGGGCGAAGAGGTAGTGAGCCAATATTTTGCTCTGGTTGGTGAGATAAAGTCTTTAGAGTTGGAGATAGAGGCGGTTAGGGCGGGCACGGGAGAGGGCAGTTTATCTTTACTTGAAGACAAACTCTGTAAGCTGCGGGAGCAGAGGTTAGCTTTAGCTGTGACCGTTGAGGTGATACTAAGAGGGCAGATAAAGGGGGTTCTGGCTGGGGAGGGTATTTTTAACCCGCTGGATAAATACATGGAACTGAAGGTTAACCTGCCACCGGTAAGCTTTAAGCTGGAGACCCCGCCCCATTTACTGGTGATTTCACCCCGGGATAGAATTGAGAGCCTGAGGGAAATCCTCTTGAGGCAAGAAATGAGCCTTGAGCAGATGGAGCAGATTGAAGCTAAAGCTGATAAATTGGGGGTTTCCTCACTGGTGGTAGAGCTTGGGGGACTGGCGGCAACCTATCCCAGTTTTGTCGCCGCTGAGAATAGTCTGCGGCATACCATTGATACCGCCATTGAGGAATGGCTACACCAATATCTGGCTTTTACACCACTCGGTTTTTTGTATTTGCTTGACCAGACTGGCCTTTCCAGAAACTATGAGATTGCCACCATAAACGAAACCGTAGCCAGCATGGTGGGCAAGGAAATTGGTGCTACTTTATGTGAGCAATACTACCCGGGGTGTGAAGATAGTGAAAAACCTGAAGCTGCCTCAGGGTTTGACTTCAACCGTGAGATGAGGGAGATAAGAAAGGCGGTTGATGAATACCTAGCCCGGGGAGAAATTATGAGAGCAGAAGAGTTTATGGAGCAAAAAAGGCAGTATTTAGCCTCCAAAGGCTACTATATTAGAAAATTAAATCAAGCCTATTTTGCCTTTCACGGCACCTATGCTGATAAGCCAACTTCAATTAGCCCTATCGGGCCTGAGCTTAAAGACTTGAGAAATAAAAGTGCCTCAGTAAAGGATTTCCTGGATAGAGTCTCCGGTATGACCAGTCGCCAGAAGCTGGGGGAAGCCATCAAGTAGTGTGCCTGTTTATCTACCTTCCAGCTCTCTTAGAGCCTCCTCTACAAGCTGAATTAGGGCAGGGTCAAGCTCGATAGCCCTATTGAAATCAGCAATCGACAAATCGAACTGCCCTTTCCCCAAATAAGCGGCAGCTCGACCCAAGTAAGCCCTAGCCAAGCGAGGTTTAAGCTCAATGGCTTTATTGAAGTCAGCGAGAGCCAAGTCAAACTGCCCTTTGTCGTAATAAGCCCAGCCCCGATTGCAATAGGCGTCAGTCAAC